>CAZBKC010000025.1:0-17853 GCA_964492345.1 uncultured Steroidobacter sp.
CGAGCATCGACATCAGGTAAGCCTGTCCCGAGAGCGTGTGGGTGAGGGTGCCCAGCGATTGCTCCTCGCTCATTCCCAGACTACGCAGCGTTTCGACGGACTGCTGCAGCCGCGGATCGAATACGCTGGTGGCTTCGGCCAGGCGCGTCTGATGCAGGGCCGCGTGACGATCCCAGAACGTGGTGAGGATGGAGGTAGCGAACGCACCGGCCGTGATGCGCATGAAGTTGGAAACACCGGAAGCGGCTGGAATCTGTGCGGGCGGTATCCCGTCCAGAACGATGCTCAGCACCGCGATGAAGAACATCGACATGCCGATGCCCTGTACGAGCAGGGGCATGACAAAAGCCGCGAAACTCGCATCGGCCGTGTAGTTCGCGCGCATGAAATAGGAGACGGCAAATGCCGCGAATGCCACGGACGCAAACATGCGCGGGTCGTAGCGATCGAGGTATCTGCCGACGATCGGTGAAATGAGCACGGCGACGACACCGCTTGGCGCCGCGACCAGTCCGGCCCATGTCGCTGTGTAGCCGATCCAGCTCTGCAGCCACAACGGCTGAATGACAACCGCGCCGAAAAACACGGCATAGCCGGCGCACAGCACGACGATGCCCAGCGTGAAGTTCCAGCGGCGGAACAGCGACAGATCGATGATCGGATGTTTCTCGCCCAGTTCCCAGATGATGAAAGCGATGAAGCCCACTACGGCGATGATCGCTTCGGCCACGATGAGCGGCGATGAAAACCAGCCCTGATCCTTGCCGGTGTCGAGCATGAGCTGCAGCGCGCCGACCCACATGACCAGCAGCGACAGACCCACGACATCGATCGGCAGTTTTCGTGTGGGCGTCTCGCGGTGCTTCAGCCCTTGCCAGCACACTGCGGCACAGAGGAGTCCCACAGGTATGTTGATGAAGAAGATCCAGGGCCAGGAATAGTTGTCGGAGATGTGGCCGCCGAGTATCGGGCCGGCGATGGGCGCCACCAGCGTCGTCATGGACCACAGCGCCAGGGCCGCGCCTTTCCTGTAAGGCGGGAAGATCGACAGCAGCAGCGCCTGCGAGCCGGGCACCATCGGACCCGACACCAGGCCCTGCAGCACGCGAAACGCGACCAGGGAGGACAGGCTCCATGCGATACCGCAGAGGAAGGAAGCGATCGTGAACATCAGCACCGATGCCACGAACACGCGAACCACGCCGAACCGTTGCATGAGCCAGCCGGTCAGCGGCACTGAAATGCCGTTGGCAACGGCAAATGAGGTGATGACCCACGTGCCCTGGTCGGTCGAAACGCCGAGATTACCTGCGATCGTGGGGATCGAGACATTGGCGATGGTCGTGTCCAGCACCTGCATGAAGGTGCCCAGCGCCAATGCCGATGCAATCAGCGAACGGGACCCTTCGGCAAGCGGGGCAGGAACGGCGGCGGAGCCGGCAGCACTCACGTGACGTCTCGTCAGTGCGTGGCCAGGCGCACAGTAGCGCCGGAGCCACCAGCATTTTCGGCGATGATCTCGCCGATACGCGCGGATACCGCATCGTTGGTGTCGTCCAGCGCGATCTGCTGCGGCGAGCTGCGGACCCGATTCGCCAGCAGCGGTCCTGAGGTGTCGTGGATGTCGATGCGGGCATGCATCGACAAGCCGACGCGCAATGGATTCTCGGCGAGTTGCTGCGGATCGAGGGCAATGCGCACGGGTACGCGCTGGACAACCTTGATCCAGTTGCCGCTCGCGTTCTGCGCCGGAAGCAATGCGAAGGCGCTGCCGCTGCCGGCACTGAGACCCGCCACCCTGCCCTGATAGACGACGTCGCCGCCGTAGACGTCGGCATGCAGCTCGACGGGCTGGCCGACGCGAATGTGTCTGAGCTGCACTTCCTTGAGATTGGCATCCACCCACGCGTCGTCGAGTCCGACGACGGCGAGCAGCGGCGCACCCGGTGCGATGCGTGCGCCGATCTGCACGCTGCGGCGTGCGACGGTGCCCGTGATCGGTGCGAGGATGCGGGTGCGCTTCAATGCCAGAGCCGCTTCGCGGACCTTCGCCGAGGCAGCAAGCACCTGTGGATGATCTTTCAGCGTGGTGTTGTCGATGCGGGCCTGAATGGTCTGCAGCGATTCGCGCGAAGCATTCAGCGCTGCAGAGAGCTGATCGACCTGGTCGCGAGCGTGCTGCAGTTCCTCGGCGGAAACAGCGCCATCGGCGGCGATCTGCTCGCGGCGGGCGAGGTTCGCCCTGGCAGCGGCAAGTTGCAGCTGACGCTCGCGGATCTGCGAACGCAGCCCGTCGGCCTGGGAATACAGGCCGCGAACTTCGCGGACGGTGCGTGCGAGTTCCGCTTCGGCCTGCGCCATGACGACTTCGCCATCGGCACGGTCCAGTTCGATCAGCAGTTGGCCTTTTTCGACATGCTGCGTGTCGTCGACATGAATCGCAGTGACGGTGCCGGCCACGTCGCTGGTAATCGGCACGATGTCGGATGCGACGTAGGCGTCGTCGGTTTCCTCGAAGTAGCGGGCGTGCAGGAACCAGTAGGCGCCATAGCCGACGGCCGCAACGACGACCAGAGCGGCAAGCACCAGCAGCCGCTGGCGCCGATTGCCGTTTGCAGGGGTGGCGGCGGGATCGGGGGAGTTCATTTTCAGATTTCTCCAGAAGCCGGCGCGGCGGGATCGAAGCTGCCGCCCAGCATCAACAACAGGTTCACGCGGCTCATCAGCCGGTTCGCGTTCAGTACGACCAGTTCGCGCCGCGCATCGAGTACACGGTTTTCCGCATCGAGCACGACGAGCTGTGTCGACAGGCCCGCTGCGTAGCGCTTCTGCGCCAGGTCGTAAGCGGCGCTCGCAGCGTCCAGTGTCTGCTGCGCCTGCTCGATCAGGCGCGAGTACGAATCGTTCAGGCTGAGCTGATCGGCCGTTTCACGCACGGCGGAGAGTACGGTTTCGTTGTAGTTCGCGATGGCAGCGTCGAGATCCGCCGTCGCCGCCTTGTAGTTGGCGCGCAGGCGCCTGGCATCGAAGAGCGGCAGATGCAATGCGGGTCCGACGCCGTACACCAGACTGCCGCCGTTGAAGAGGTTTTCCAGGCCGATGGCCTGCGTGCCGACGAACGCTTTCAGGTTGACGTCGGGGTAGAACTCGGCGTGCGCTGCCTCGCGGCCGGCGGTCGCAGCGTCGATGCGGGCGCGGGACGCGAGCACATCGGGGCGATGCGCCAGCAGATCCACGGGCAATCGATCCGGCAATGCGAGTGCGGCATCCAGCGTGAGTTGCGGTCTGCCGATCTGCGCATACCGATCGGCGCCGCGGCCCGTCAGGGCTGCGAGACGGTGCAACGCCAGTTCGCGTTCGCTTTCGGCCCGCAGGCGCGCGGCGCGCGCCTGGGGCAGCGCGGCTTCGACGATCTTGATTTCCATCTGGGTATCCAGGCCCGCAGACACCCGCTGTTTCGTCAGCTTGAGCAGATGCTGACGCTGTGCCTCCAGCCGTGTCGCGATGTCGATCATCTGCCAGGACCGGTGCAGATCCAGATACGCCTGGGTGATGGCGCCGGCCAGTGCGAGCCGCGCCGCGACGACGTCGAGCCGGCTTGCATTCAACTGCGAGTTGGCCTGCTCGATCACCGCAGCCTGGCGCCCCCAGAAATCCAGGTCCCACGCCATGTTCACCGTGGCCTGGCCGAGCCAGTAGTTGTTACCGCCATAGGGCGGCGGGATGTAGTAGTTCTCGGAAAGGCGTTGATAGGTTTCATCGGCATCGAAGGTGAATCGCGGTTGCCGCGCGGCGCCGGCGGCATCGCCCTGCGCCTGCGCCGAGCGAACCCTCGCCAATGCCTGCGCCAGCGTGGGCGAGTTGTGCAGGCCTTCATCGATCAGCGCATCGAGTTGCGGATCGCCGAGCGACTTCCACCACTGCGCGGTCGCGGGGGCGATGTCCGCGCCGGTGAGCCCGAGAGCATCGGACGCAACCGCTGACGTTGCGGGATCCTCGACCTGGGGCGTCACGCAGCCGCCGAGAGCCAGGGTGGCGACGCATGCCAGTCCGATTCTCATGTCCCTGCTTCCTCGGCGGGCGCCTGCTCGTACGCTTTCAGGTTGTCCATCAGCTTGTTGAGCAGGCGCACGAGTTCGGCGAATTCCGCCTTGCTGAAATCGCCAAGAATGTCGTTGAGACTGTCGACAACGAGCGGCAGTAACTCGGTCACCTTGCGCCGCCCTGCGGCCGTGAGCCCGAGGTCCACCACGCGACGATCCGTTTCGCTGCGCCGGCGTTCGACAAAGCCACGGCTTTCGAGCAGATCGAGCAGGCGGGTGAGGGCGCCGTTGTCGTAGCGCATCTGACGGCACAGATCGCTGGCTGTCGCCGCCTGGCCTTCCCGAAGTTTCATGAGCACGATCCACTGAATGAAACTCAGGTCATGCCCGGCCAGCGCGTCCGTGACGGCGTCGACCATCAGCGAATGCGACATCTTCAGCAGGTAGCCGAGGCTGCGTGCCGCCGAGAACGTCTTTACGTCGAAGTGTTTTGTCATGTCGATGAATAGTTGCCTGGGCAAGTATTGCCGTGGCAGAGAGTGCTCCGGCAGAAACCGGGTGTCAATCCGGCGGCGGATCGAATCAGGGAGAACGGGACGGTTGGTGCAGGGGAGCGGCTGACGGCAGCGGCTCGCCAGTCAAAGCTACTCGCCCAGCGTGGCCAGAAATTGTTCAATTCGAGGGTAGTAGCCGGACTGCTACTCGATGTCATTGTGACCTGCATCGGGGAGCAACTGGTATTCCTTCCGGCCGCCCCACGTCTCCCACAGACGGCGAGCGTGAATTGCTGGCACGATGTTGTCGCGATCTGCGGCGATGACCAGCGCCGGCGCCCGACGGGCCCAGTCGGTGGATGGAAAAGGATGACGAAGCAATAGCGGCACAGGAATGAACGGGTAGTGTCCGGCTGCCACGGCACTCAGGCTGTCGAAAGGAGTGATCAGAACGGCGGCCGCGACGGGTCTGCTGGCCGTCAGCGGAGTCCAGGAGTTTCTGCTCATGCGAGCGCTGCACCGCCTCGCGTCGGAGCTGACGCTCGGCTTCTCGGCATTCGAGAGGCGGTTCACGATGGCTGAGAGCGCCGCCAGCACATGTCGGGGTCTGGGATGACCGGTTCAACAGCCGGCCTACCGTTACGTCAGTCTTCCTGTGCGGGCAGAGCTGCGGTCGCGTGTACTTGTGGAGCGAGGTGTCTACGACAAGGTGGTCGAGGAATTCGGACGCCGCGCAGCACGTGTACGGGTCGGCCCGCGTCTCGCAACGAATCGAAGCAGGCATCGTCTGGGTGAACACCTATCGATTCATTCGCTGGTCGACGCCATACGGCGGATTCAAGACCAGCGGCTGGGGGCGCGAGAACGGCGTCGAAGCACTCGACGAATGTCTAGAAACCCGCACGACCGTGATCAGCACGACCGGCAAGTTTGCCGATCCCAACACCCAGTAACAGGGGAGAACGACAGGCGGCTCGCGGGCGACCTGCGGTCGTGCACATCGGCGACGCCGATGTGTCGAACCCACGAACATCGCGGGTTCTCAATCCCGCCTGCCTGCATAAACAAAAATGCCCTCCGGTTGGAGGGCATCTTTGTTTATGGCGGAAAGGGTGGGATTCGAACCCACGTACACCCGTGAAGATGTAACTGGAATTCCAGTCCAGCGCCTTCGACCACTCGGCCACCTTTCCGCTGCGGAAATCGCTGGGGCGCGAAGGTTACACGCCGGGCCGGGGCTCAGGCAAACGGGATTCCGGCCTTGCGCAGGGCGTCCATGACCTGACTGTGGAAAGGTGCGGCCAGGGGGGTCAGGGGAAGCCTGATTCCGTCGGCCATCAGGCCCATGCGCGCCAAAGCCCACTTTGCCGGGATCGGGTTCGACTCCAGGAACATCGCCTTGTGCAGGGGAATGAGGGTTTCGTTGATCCGGCGTGCGTCGGCGGCATTTCCCGCCAGGGCCGCTGCAATGGCGTCATGCATCTGCCGTGGAGCGATGTTTGCCGTTACGGAGATGACCCCTTTGAAGCCGGCGATCGTGCTTTCGACCGCAATGTCGTCATCGCCGCTCAGCAGGGCGATCCGGCTGCCCACCAGGGAAATCAGCTTCCGGTTGCGGTCCAGGGAGCCGCTGGCCTCCTTGAGGCCCACGATGCTGGAAATGTCGGTCAGACGCGCGACGGTTTCGGGCTGCATGTCGCACGCGGTGCGGCCGGGTACGTTGTACAGGATCAGGGGAATCTGTACCGCTTCGGCGACCGCCTTGTAGTGGAGGTACAGGCCTTCCTGGGTCGGCTTGTTGTAGTAGGGAGTGACGAGCAGGCAGGCATCGGCACCCACCTCTTTTGCGCGGCGGGTGAGGTCGATCGCCTCGGTCGTTGAATTCGCGCCGGTCCCGGCGATGACGGGGATGCGCTTGCCCGCCTTGACGACCGTTCGCCGCACGACTTCGATGTGTTCGTCCGCATCGAGTGTCGCGGACTCTCCCGTGGTACCTACCGAAACGATGCCGTCCGTGCCGTTGTCAAGATGAAACTGCACGAGGTGATCGAGCGCACCGAAGTCGACTGCACCGTCCGCCTGCATGGGCGTGACGATTGCCACAATGCTGCCGCTGAACATGGGAATCCTTGCTGCGAGGAGGCGGGAATCGTACTGGCCGCGCCGAGCCGGCTGCAAGCGATTTGCCGGGGTATCCACGCTTCTGCAAGCCGCATAGCTCGCGACTGCTGCAGCCTGTACACTCCCTCGCAAGTCAACAGACACTGCGATCAGGGATGCAATTCATCGTCATTTCCGCGCTGGGCGGCGATCGCACCGGCTTGGTTTACGACCTCACGAGGGTCGTACTCGATTGTTCCGGCAACATCGTCGACAGTCGTATGAGCGCGCTCGGCAGCGAGTTCGCAATGCTGCTGCTCGTCTCCGGCAACTGGCACACGCTGGCGAAGCTCGAGACCGAGCTCAAGAAACTCAGCGATTCCACCGGCATCACGATCAGCCTGCGGCGCACCGAGCAGCGGGCGCAGCGCAAGGATGTCGTCACTTATTCCGTCGATGTCGTCTGCCTCGACCAGCCGGGCATCGTGTTTAATCTCGCCGGTTTTTTCAGTTCGCGCGGCATCGACATCGCCGAACTCAACACCCGCAGCTACGCCGCCGCGCACACGGGCGCGCCGATGTTCGCGGTGCAGCTCGTCGCGCACATTCCGTCCAAGATCCACATTGCGGCGTTGCGCGAGGAGTTCATGGATTTCTGTGACCAGTTCAACCTCGATGCCATTCTCGAACCGCTGAAGGCCTAGAAGGCAGATTCCCAAGCGCCAATGCCGACCCGCTTAGCCACGCTGGACAAGAAGATTCTCGCCTTTTCGCTGCCGGCTACTGGTGGCAGTAAATTCAAGTCATCCGACGCGGCGGGCAAGAAGCTCGTCATCTACTTCTATCCAAAGGACAACACCGCCGGCTGCACGACGGAAGGCGAAGCCTTCCGCGACCTGCATGCCGCCTTCCGGAAAGCCGGCGCCATCGTGGTCGGGATCTCGCCCGATTCCATCGCCTCGCACGAGAAGTTCAAGGCGAAGATGTCTTTCCCTTTCGAGCTGCTCTCGGACGAGGACCATGCCGTCTGCGACCTGTTCGAGGTCTACAAGGAAAAGAGCATGTACGGCCGCAAGTACATGGGCGTCGAGCGCAGCACGTTCCTGATCGATGCCGACGGCGTACTCAGGCGCGAATGGCGCAAGGTGAAGGTTCCCGGACATGTCGAGGAGGTACTGACTGCAGTGAAAGCGCTCTAGCGAAAAAGCGCCGCAGGGACTTTTTCCAATGAACCGACCCGTCGCCAGTCGAGCCGTTTCGATGATTTCCCGCTCTCATTAACGGAGGCTCCCGGACATCCATGATCAAAGGCGACACCCCCGAGACCGGACGCGGCCGCAAAGCTGCACGCACCGGCAAAGGCAGTCGGGAACGACGCATCTTCGTCCTCGACACCAACGTGCTGATGCACGACCCCACCGCGATTTTCCGTTTCGAAGAACACGACATCTTCATTCCCATGATCGTGCTGGAAGAACTCGATGCAGGGAAAAAAGGCTTGTCGGAAGCTGCGCGCAACGTGCGCCAGGTCAGTCGCTTCCTCGATGAGTTGATGGCCAACGCCAACAAGACGCAGATCGACAAGGGGTTGCCGCTGCCCAGCGCAAGTCAACCCAACGGGCACAAGAAGCGGCCGACGGGGCGCCTGTTCTTCCAGACCAAGGTGCTCAGCGGCGGGTTGCCGGTGACGCTGCCCGGGCATGGTGCGGACAATGCGATCCTCGGACAGGCGCTGGCGTTGCAGAAGGAATATCCGGCTGCGCGCGTCACCCTGGTATCCAAGGACATCAACCTGCGCATCAAGGCGTCGATCATCGGTGTACAGGCCGAGGACTACTACAGCGACAAGACGATCGAAGATGCCGATCTGCTCTATACGGGTGTACTGGAGCTGCCCGCCAATTTCTGGGAGAAGCATGGCAAGAACATGCATTCCTGGCAGGAGCATGCGCACACGTTCTATCGCGTGCAGGGACCGATGGTGCGCGACTGGCATGCCAACCAGTTCCTGCACCAGAAAGACGCCAATGGGCTCGAAGCGATCGTGCGTCGCATCGACGGGAACGGCGCCGTTCTCGAACTCGTGCGCGACTATCGCAATGAACGCCATGGTATCTGGGGGATCACGGCACGCAATCGTGAGCAGAATTTCGCGTTGAACCTGCTGCTCGATCCGGAAATCGATTTCGTCACCATCCTCGGTCCTGCGGGAACCGGCAAGACATTGCTGACGCTCGCAGCGGGCCTCGCGCAGACGCTGGAGAGCAATCGCTACAGCGAGATCATCATGACGCGCGTGACCATTCCGCTCGGCGAGGACATCGGGTTCCTGCCCGGCACCGAAGAGGAAAAGATGGAGCCCTGGATGGGCGCCTTGATGGACAACCTCGAAGTGCTGACGCAGAGCCAGGAAGGTGGCAATTGGGGCAGGGCAGCGACCAACGATCTGCTGCGCAATCGCATCAAGATCCGTTCGCTGAATTTCATGCGCGGCCGGACGTTCCTCAACCGCTTCCTGATTCTCGACGAGGCGCAGAATCTGACGCCCAAGCAGATGAAGGCCCTGGTGACGCGCGCGGGCCCCGGCACCAAGCTCGTGTGTCTGGGCAACATCGCGCAGATCGACACGCCGTATCTCACGGAAACGACTTCGGGCCTGACATATGTCGTGAATCGTTTCAGTGGCTGGGAACATGCCGGACACGTGACACTGACTCGCGGCGAGCGTTCGCGGCTGGCGGATTACGCGTCGGACAACCTGTAGGAGATTTGTCGCGATGACCAGGCGTAAACCCGCCGGTACGGCGGGATCCAGAGTGTCCCTGCTCGGCAAGGATGTACCGCTGCCGCAGTCGCCCGAGTCGGCAACGCTCGATCGGGTGCCCAATCCGCATCCCGGCAAGCTGTACCTCGCGCGCTTTACGGCGCCTGAGTTCACCTCGCTCTGTCCCGTGACGGGCCAGCCGGATTTTGCGCACCTGGTCATCGACTATGTGCCCAAGCGCTGGCTGGTCGAGAGCAAGTCGCTGAAGCTCTATCTCGGCTCGTTCCGAAATCACGGCGCGTTTCACGAGGACTGCACGATCGCGATCGCCGATCGGCTCGTGCAGTTCCTGTCGCCGCGCTGGCTGCGCATCGGCGGCTACTGGTATCCACGCGGCGGGATTCCCATCGATGTCTTCTGGCAGACGGGCAAGCCGCCTGCGGACCTGTGGATTCCCGACCAGGGAGTGGCCCCGTACCGCGGGCGCGGTTAGTAAGAAAGTTGACGGTTGACAGCTGACAGCCAGAGCGAACTGCCTTCGTCGCTCAGGTCGGTCGCTTCGCGCGACCCGCAAGGCATGAAAGGGCGCGGAACATCCTCTGACTAACCGCCAACCGCCAACCGCTTCTTTCTTACTAGCGCAGCTTGCGATCCAGCTCCTCCAGCGTCTGCCCCTTGGTTTCCCGCGCAATGAACAGGTAGGTCAGGCCAGCGAGGAGGAACATGGCTGCGAGATACACGAACGCAGAGACGATCGCATTCACCGTCGCTGCGGGTCGCAGCATGTTGGTCGCTCCGATCATGAGTGCCAGACCCAGCGGACCGACGATCTTGCCGATGCTGCCCGCCATGTAGCACAGGCCCGATCCTCGTCCGCGCAGTCGCGACGGCCAGATCTCCGAGGTGTACATGCCCATGATGGCGAAGCCGCTGTCCGCGAGGACGAATGCGAGCCCGAACGGCAACCAGAACAGGTCGCGA
The DNA here is from genome assembly GCA_964492345.1 of uncultured Steroidobacter sp. GTDB lineage: Bacteria > Pseudomonadota > Gammaproteobacteria > Steroidobacterales > Steroidobacteraceae > Steroidobacter. The sequence continues at coordinate 10,383 of CAZBKC010000025.1, forward strand.
CTCAAAAGATCGCCGTGGCCGACAAGGCCGGCGAGGACCAGGAATACCGCCGCGCCGCATGCCGCGAATGCTCCGCAACGCCGGCGTCCGAAACGGTCCGCGAGCCAGCCCATCGTCAGCCGCGACAGCAGGCCTGTGAGGCTCAGTACCACCATGATCTTTGCTGCTTGCGGGGCGGAGAGTCCCAGGATCAGCGCGAGCAGCATCGGTGCCCACAACGTGATTCCGTAGTAGCCGGTGACCACTCCGAAGTTGATCAGCGTGCCGGCGACGACGCTGCGCTTGCGTGCGAGCACTTCGCGCCAGCCCGGCGGCTGCTCCTTCGTGCTGTACGCCTGCACGATCGGCTCGATGTCCGCTTTCGGTCCGAGCGCCCACGTCAGCGAACGCCTGCCGAGTGCGACGTCGCCGCGAGCCAGTGCCCAGCGGGGCGATTCAGGCAGGAAGAAGATCGCCGCTACGCCGAGCAGTGCCGGCAGTGCACCGATCGCAAACATGCCGCGCCAGCCGATGATCGGCATGAGCAGGGACGCACACAGGGACCCGAGCAGCAGTCCGCCGGCAGCTGCGGTCGATACGAAGCCAGTGGCAAAGCCGCGATTCTTCGCCGGTGCAAATTCCTGCACCGTCATGACGAAGATGAAGAACCCCGCGGCGCCGAAGCCGATGAGCGTGCGCAGCACCGCGAGGAAGATCCAGTTGCCGGTCGGCGTGAAGGCCATCGCCAGGCTGCCGGCCGAGCAGACGAAGATCGTGTAGATGTAGGCGCGCTTGCGTCCGAGGCGGTCGGCGAGAACTCCCCAGACGAGCGAGCCGATGATGGCGCCGACGCCAGAGGCGAGCAGAATGATGGCGGACTTGCCGTAGGTGAGTTCCCAGGGGCCGGAGATCGCGGTCAGGACGAACGAGATGATGTAGATGTCCATCGTCTCGAGCATCCCGCCGAGCGCGCAGTAGCTGACGATCTTCCATTGGTTGGCCGTGAGCAGCCGCGCCTGGGGCGTCCCTGGTGCAAGGTTGTCGATCACGCCGTGTTGACTCACCGACATTCGCTGGTCTCCCCTCGAGGTGTGGCGGCGGCCGGTCTCGTCGCTTGCCCGCCTGGCGCGGGATGCCAGTTGAGCCAGCGACAGATCGACTCGCCCATGATCAGGCGTTTGTCGTGCTCAGAGAGCCACGCAATTCCTTCGGTGAACAGCGTGACCACTTCGCGGTAGACGCACGACATGCGTGTCAGATCCGATGCCCAGAAGATCCGTTCGGGCCCGAACGCGTCGTAGACCTGGCGCAGGTAACCGTGCAGCGATGGATAGGGATAGGCATCGACCGAGGAATAGGACGGCGTGCCGCCAGCTTTCACCGCGACGTTGGGAAGTGCGGCGAGCGCCAGCAGTTGCGGCAGATGCTCGAACGCAGCGCTGTCCTGTGTTCCGCGTGGAATGCCGAGGTGATCGACGCACAGTCGCAGGCCCGGAAATCGTCGTGCGATCGTTTCGACCTGCATGACTGCGCCCGGGACCAGCAGCATCACAGGCACATCGGCCCGCTCGGCTGCCGCCCATATCCAGTCGACACCGCCATCGACGAGGCGGGCGAGCTTCTCCGGTGTATTGAAGAGCAGCCGCAGTCCATGCATGCCGGGCTGACGGCACCAGTGTTCGATCCGTTGGGGATCAGGCGCGCTGTTCCAGTCGACTTCTCCCGTCACGGCGAAGCGTTCGGGAAACGCTCTGGCAGCTTCGAGGCAGTACTCATTGCCGCTCGGATCCCACGAAGGAGGGGCGAGCACTGCGCAATCCACACCGGCGTTGCGCATCTCGACCTGCAGGTCGTCGATGGTGAAGGGATCCGGCCGGCCACGCGAGTGATGCGCGGATGCCTTGCCGGCGCCCCATACGTGGACCTGGGCATCTGCGATAAGCAAGTCAGCATCTCCTGCGCGATGAGCGGCCGTTCCGTACGCGGCGGTTGCTTTCGAATGCTGTTGTCGGAATGAATCGCATTCGGTCCGCCTACCTGTCGCGCAGCGATGGATAGAGAGTCATCGCTGTCCGGCAGAAGATGTTTTCCTGGTCGACCGTCGGCAGGAACGACAGTGCCGTCCTCGCTTCGTGCACCTGTTCGGCGAGCGTTCCTTTCTCGTTCGGAAAATTCGACCCCCAGGCGATGCGTGATGAACCGAAGGCATCGACGAGCCGGCCGAAGAAGGTTTCGGGGGTCGCCAGGCCGTCGCGCGAGCGCCGGATGTTGTTGGTCGTCAGCTTGAGAAAGACGTTCGGGTACTGCGCGAGTCCGAAGAGTCCGGCAGATGCCCGATAGGGCGGGCCGTCCTCGATCGGTGAGAGCAGCAGGTGATCGATGATGATGCGCACGCGCGGGAAACGCGTCATGACTTCGGTGAGGTATGGCAGTCCCTCCTGTCGCAGGGAGATCGCGACCGGCAGGTCCAGTTCCTCGCAGCAGCGCCAGGCAGGATGGGTGGCCGGCGCCGCAATCCACGACTGATCGCCCTTCACGGTGCTGCCGGCTGCGAACAGGCGCAAACCGGACAGGCCGCGACTGACGTTGTAGCGGATCAGTGCCGGTGCGTCCGGGCTGCCGACATCGACCGAGAACACGCCCGTGAACCGATCTTCGCGCCCCGTGATGGCATCGGCGAGGTAGGAATTGTCGTAGCCGTAGGTGGTCGACGAGTGCACGATGGCGGCCTTGTCGACAGCAGCGGCATCCATTTGCGCGATCAGCCCGGCGAAATCCACCGGGCGCGTGCGTGACCATTCCGAACGCTTGCCGCCGAGCGGTGCCACCGGATAGCGCGTCGTGTCGGACGAGATGATGTGGGGATGGATGTCGATCAATCGGGTTGGCATGCATCACCGCATCGGTGCGATCCGCGTCGCTCTGCCGGCGAAGTACGAATGGGTGCTGGCGACTCGCAATCGAGTCTACGCAGCCGTTTCCGCGCGCATCATCAAAAGGCGCACGGTGGCCATAGAATTTAGGTGCTGCGGCTGGCGCGAAATTTATGGCGTAACCCGCAGAAAGTGATTGGCAACGGCGACCGGATGCTCCGATCCTTGCAGCCTGCGGACTCGCGCCGTTGCAACCGCTTCCCTGCAAATACTGGCCCCATATCCAAATTGAGCACTCATTGGCGGACGCGCGTCACCTCCATCGCAGTCGCATCCGGTCTGCTGATGGAGTTCGTCGATACCACGGCACTGGCAACGGCGCTGCCGACGATGGCCGAGCACTTTTCGGTGCGGGCGGAGACTCTGAAGCTGGCGCTGACCACCTATGTGCTGGCGCTCGCAGTATTCATGCCGGCAAGCACGTGGCTCGCCGATCGCTTCGGCCCCAAGCGCGTCTATCTCGGCGCGTTGCTGGTGTTCTGCCTGGGCTCGCTGGCCTGTGCGATGTCGACATCCCTGACCGGACTCGTTGCGGCGAGAGCGGTGCAAGGCCTGGGTGGTGCGCTCATGGCGCCGGTCGCAAGGACGATCATCCTGCACGCGACGCCGCGTTCCGACCTGGTCGCTGCCATGAACTGGTTCACCATGCCTGCGCAACTTGGCCCGTTGCTTGGCGCACCGATTGCCGGCCTCGTGCTGGAAGTGGCGGACTGGCGGTGGATTTTCCTGATCAATCTGCCCATCGGCGTGCTTGGCGCGATCGCAGTATCGCGCTTCGTTACGAACGAGCGGGCGGCAGAAACGCGGGACTTCGATTTCCGCGGCTATGTGCTTGCAGCCAGCGCCATCATCCTGTTCATCGGGGCTGCCGAAGTGGCGAGCATTCAGGCATGGAGCCTGACGCTTGCGATCGCTATCCTGGGAGCAGTCGTGACTGGCGCGCTGTACCTGCGACACTCCCGGCGCACCGCGCATCCGGTTCTGGATATACGCCTGTTTGCCGATCCCACGTTCCGCATCAGCATGGCCGGTGGGACGCTGGCGCGATTCGCGGTGGGCGCGACGCCGCTGTTGCTGCCGCTGCTATTGCAGATCGGGCTGGGATGGACACCCTTGCAGACCGGGCTGGTGATCGCAGGTCAGGCCATCGGAACGCTGCTGGCGAAAGCGGTTTCGACGACCATGATCCGTCGCTTCAGTCTGCGCGCCGTGCTGATCGGGTCGAACCTTGCGGCTGCCGCGGCGAACATGCTGCCAGCGCTGTTCGGGATGTTCACACCGCTATGGGTGGTCTTTCTGCTGATGGTTGCCACCGGGTTGGCGCGGTCGACGCAGTTCACCATCACCATTGCCTTTGCCGATCTGCGCAGCGACCAGCTCTCCAGCGCATCGACCATGTCGTCGGTCGTTCAGCAGGTCGGTCATGCACTCGGCATCAGTCTCGGCGGACTGCTGCTGGCCAGCCAGGCGGCAAGCCACGAATCGCTGACTGCCGGCGATTTCACGATGCCGTTTGTACTGATCGGACTGGTAGGAGCAACGGCGTCGATTCTGTATGCCAGGCTCCATGCCGGTGCTGGCGAGAACATGCGCGGCAGGGCCAGTACGAGCGCCTGACGCTTGCGAACTGAAACCAGAGGATCTACTGAAATGGCAACGCCGACCCGCGGGATAAAAATCCTGGATATCGCGTACCCCAGGCTGCGCGTTCCGGACCTCGACGTCGCGGAGCAGTTCCTGGTCGATTTCGGCATGGTCAGGGTGGAACGCACAGCCGATGCGCTGTACATGCGGGGCACCGGACCGGCTCATCACATCCACGTGACCGAGAAAGGCGAACAGGGATTCGTCAGCCTGGCGTACTACGCCCGCAGCGAAGAGGATCTCCACAAAGTGGCGGCGCTGCCGGATGCCATTGCCGGCGTCCACGCGATCGACGAGCCGGGCGGCGGTCAGCGAGTGCTGCTGAAGGAACCGAACAACGGCTTCATCATCGAGATCGTCTTCGGCATCGAGACGCTGTCCGAGTTGTCAGTGACGTACAGGGCGCCCAACTGGGACGCCGAAGTGCTGCGCACGATCGGGAATGCCACGAGACTGCGTTTCGGGCCGGCTCATATCAGGCGCATCTCGCACGGCGTCCTGGCCACGCCGCATCTGCGGCCGACGCTCGACTGGTTTCGCGACACGCTGGGCCTGCTCTGCACCGACGAGTTCTACGTCGGCAGCCGCGACAATCTGGTCGGCGGCTTCTATCGGCTGGATCGGGGCGCCGATCCCGTCGATCACCATGTACTCAATTGCTACAGGAACGAGCGGGCAGGGTTTCAGCATGCGTCGTTCGTGATTCAGGACGTCGAGGATCTGCTGATCGGTCACAGTCACCTGATCCGCCTCGGCAAGTACCAGCACGTTCGCGGTGTTGGCTACCACCCGCCCGGTGGCCAGATCTACGACTACTGGCTCAATCCCTGGCAGCAGATGCACGAGCTGTACATGCCGACGCAGCGCTTCACGAGCGACGACCCATCGAACCTGATGCCGTTTCCGGGTGCGGCGGCCATCAATCGCACGGAGGCGTTTGCGGACAACATTACGGGGATTGTCCCGTTTGGTAATCGTGGTTAGAACCAATGGCGTTTAGTTAAGCGGGTTGACAGTTGTCCGTTGACGGTCGGAAAGGAAGGCATTTTTCTGGCCGTCAACCGCCAACTGTCAACCGTCAACTCGTTAGAACCGGCTTCGGGTCAACTGGCGGGCAGCGGCACTTTGAGAGGCCATGATTCCGATGAGCTCACGAATGCGGCGCACAAGCGCCACCGCCGTGCAGAAGTTACTGGCGCGCGCCGCGGGCTGCGAGCATGTGGACGTGGGTGAGGTCGTCTACCCGGATCCCGAACTCGTCATCATTCACGACGGTTTCGTCGAGGCGGCCCATCAGGAGCTGAGCTCGCTGGGGTTCAATGCACTGCGCGATCCGCAGAAGGTCATGTTCGTCACCGATCATGAAGTCGCGTATGGATCCGCGGCTGCGATTACGCGCGGTGCTGCGATACGCGATATCGCCAGACGCTGGCAGATCGGCCATTTCTTCGATGTGGGCCGGGGCGGTCATGGGCATCTGTTTCCGCTCGAATCCGGCCTGGTGCGACCGGGCATGTTCCTGTTCGCGTACGACATGCATTGCACGACCTTCGGTGCGGTCGGTGCACTGGCGTTGGCCGTCGGTCCGGAAGTTACTGCGGTACTGGCTACGGGAAGTCTGTGGACCCAGGTGCCGGCGTCGATTCGTGTCGACCTCAAGGGCCGATTGCAGCCGGCAAGTCACGCACGCGATGCGGGCTACGTGCTCGCGCAGCGCCTGGCGAGCGGGCAGTGGGGTGTCGATTACGACTATCGCGTGATCGAGTTCGGTGGGCCAGGCGCGGAATCGCTGGACCTCGCTGCACGCGTCGCGCTGGTGAACTCAGTAACCGAACTGGGTGTAGCCACCGTGCTGTTCAGCGTGCCTCCGCCGGGGATGCGCTGGGATGAAAGTGAGGCGTTGTTGAGCGATGCAGAGGCGCCGTACGAAGCCCGCATTGAAGTCGATCTGAACGACATCGAACCGCAGGTGGCATTGCCGGGTGGTCCGCAGAACGCGGCGCCTGTGGGTCGAGTTGCCGGTCGCGGGATACAGCATGCATTCATCGGATCGTGCGGTTCGGGCATGTACCAGGACTTTGTCGATGCGGCGCAGCTGATGCGCGGCCGGCGCATCGCCGACGATGTCCGCATGTTCGTCGTGCCGGGATCGGTCGCGACGACTCAGCGGCTGTCGAGCGAAGGTATTACGCAAGTGTTTCTGGAAGCAGGCGCCGTGGTCCTGCCTGCGGGATGCGGGCCGTGCGCCGGTGGACTCATGGGCCCGCTGGGTGCAGGAGAAGTCTCGATCTCCACCGCGGCCACCAATCACGCCGGGCGCTTCGGTTCGCCCGCTGGCGAGCCGTATCTCGGCAGCCCCCTGACAGTGGCTGTTTCAGCACTGCGCGGCTGCATCACCGACCCGCGGGAATTCATCGCCAATGAATGAGCAGCCGCCTCGCTCGCTGATTCGTCGCGGTACGTGTCATCTGCTTGGCGATGACATATCGCTCGATGACGGCATCATTCCGAGCCGCTTTGCGACACAGCGCATCACTGACCCGCGCGAACTGGTGCCGCACCTGTTCGAATCGGTCGATCCGCAGCTGGCACAGCGGATCAGGCCGGGCGATATCCTGCTCGCGGGCCGGAATTTCGCCTGCGGCAAGCCGCGCCTGCAGGGATTCATCGCCCTGGCAGCGCTCGATCTGGCGGTCGTGTGCACCTCCATGCCCTACAGGATGCATCGTCGCATGGTGGCACGCGCCATCCCCGTCATCGTTGGCGGCCCGGAGCCAAGTGCAATTGCTGCGAGTGGCGATGAGATCGAAATCAACTTCGCCACCTCGGGCATCGGGCCGCGCACCAGGTTCGGCCCCATGAAGAAGTGGTCGGTGGCGCGCAGATCCTCTCCGCCCCAGCCCATGACGTGGCCG
>CAZBKC010000026.1:0-17606 GCA_964492345.1 uncultured Steroidobacter sp.
ACCGGGGGAGGGGATGCTGAGAGTTCGTTGCGAAATTTTTGTGTCGTAACACTAGGCATCAGTTGACGCCGGAAGACTTCAAGCAACGCTGAGAAGCGGCTGGCGGTTCGATGAAGACGGGGAAGACGGAGCCGGAATGCTGCGGCACTTTCCTGTCTGGCCACCCTTCCCATTCGATTTCCCTGGCATCCATCCGGTAAGCTTGCGGCCATAGCCCCTTAAGGGATCCGGCCCGATGAATCATGTGCGTCTCAGCCACCTGTCCGTGAAGGACTATCTGGACCTTGAAGAGGCCAGCGACGTCAAGCACGAGTATGTCGCCGGCCAGATCTTCGCCATGGTCGGCACCCGGGACGTTCACAATACCGTGGCGCTGAACATCGCTAGCCGGCTGCGCAATCATCTGCGCGGCGGCCCCTGCCGGACCTACATCTCCGATATGAAAGTGCGGGTGGATGCGGCGGATGCCTTCTACTATCCAGATCTCTTCGTGAGCTGCGATCCGCGGGATACCGAACCCTACTACAAGCGCTACCCCTGCCTGATCGTCGAGGTGCTCTCCCCCAGCACCGAGGCCGTGGACCGGCGGGAGAAGCTGCGCAACTACCGCATGCTGGAGACGCTGAAAGAATACGTCCTGGTGTCATTGGAAGAGCGCAAGCTCGAAATTTTCCGCCGCGAGGCTACGGGCGAATGGGGTGTGGATACCCTCGTCGAAGGCGACCCCCTTGAGTTGCGCAGCGTGGGCTTGAGTCTGTCCATGGCGGACGTGTACGAGGATGCGTGAGCGCTTGACCAGATAGAAGCGCCAAAGCAAAAGCCCCAGCATCCCGGGCTCGGGGTACAGCCTTGACTACGACGCTCAGGAAACCATCGAGAGTCAGGTTGGTGGGGAAGGACTGAAACAGGTCGCCGAACAACAGGCAGGGCGACTCACGCGCCCTTCTCTCCCTGGTCAGATCCCGATCCGGACGCCCGGAATCACGCGACTCAACCCACCGTCTTCGATGCCACGTTCGACTGGTCGCTCATCACTCCTTGCTTACTCACGGCGACCACTGCAAAGAACCACGTCCCGGACTCGAGATTGTCAATGACGAACGTATTCACGGAAGGATTGCTGAGCTTGATGGTCCGATCCAGCAACGTGGCGCTCGCGCCATAGCGCACTTCGTAGCCCGCCAGTTGCACCGGCGACCCGTCGGTATTCTCGGTGGTCGCGACCCAGGACAACGTCGCAGCTCCGGTGCCATTGACCGCCTGGGGAGTGACCTGGATTGCGAAAGGTGCAAGCGCCGTGGCGTGCGCAGTATCAGTCGCGGCAATGCGGATGTTCGAATGAGTCCCCACGTTGGTGGCTGACGGAATGCCGGTCAATCGACCGGTGGCAGTATCGAACGTTGCCCATACGGGTTTGTTCTCGATCGTGAATCCCAGAACATCGCCGTCCGGATCGCTCGCGACGGGGAGGAATGTATAGCGCTGACCGACGGCGACACTGCCACCAGGCGTGCCGCTGATGGTCGGTGCCGCATTGCTCGGAGGTACCGGCGTGGCAGTCACCGGCGCTGCCGTTCCCGGTTCGGCCGTCGTGGCCGCTTGATCGTCACCGCCACATCCCGCGAGTAACGTTGTAACGGACAGAATCGCAATCGCACTGGTCAGCCAACGACGCATCGTCTCGGTCCTCATCGTCCCGCGTTCGCGCTGCGAACACGGGACGCATTCACCCACCTCATTCCGCGAACGCGACGGAATGCCCTGCCAGGCCGGGCATGGCGATCACCGAAATAAAATGGGGCGTGCGGACGCGACGAGAATATGTCGCAGTCATCACGGTAACGCTTGAAAGCGTGCTACCGGCAGCCCCGCTATCTTCGAATGCTGGTTCGAAGACCGGTGGTTTTGCGCCCCCGCCTCACGACGGGTTTGCCCTTGCTCAGGCGAGGACGAGTAAAACACAGCGATGGTGTTGACGTAATGTCTCAGCAGCGCGACATGCGCACGAAATCCGGCATTCGTCACACTTTGATTGAGGGCCTGAACGGCATTACAGGATTCGCCTGTATGCGCCTGCACAGAATCGATGATGTGTCAGTGGCATATCGAAGTGTGACGCGGATCACATTGCGATGAACGACGCGCATTCGCTGGCGGTGTTCACTACCTGAGAGAACCCGCGGCGGCTCCTCAAGCACGGCTCCGGGCAAAGCCGCGCCAATGGATCATCGTTATGCAGGCATCGCGCCTGGATCAGGCTCGCCATGTAGTCACCAATCGCGAGAGACGCAGTCAGCCCTGGCGACACGACTGACTGGAGTGGAGAGTCAGTGATCCTGGCCGACTGACATCCGAGCCGCAGCAGTCGTACGAGGTTGCTCCTGAGACCGCCATGTCCACGATGCGATCGCTGCAACAGCGACCGTGCCGGCACCGACCAAGGCCATGCATTGCATCCATGCTTGCCTCTGAACCGGTGCCGGCACGAGATGCAATAGTTGCATTGAGCAAATGGCAATTGCGCCTGTCAGAAATGCCAGGATCATGATCGACGCCGGACTGCGCCTCGGCACGCATGCCAGCACGATCACAGCGGCAATTGCTCCAAGCAGTGACCAGGCGACCGGCACGGCTGAGTCGCACATCTGGCTGACCACACATCCGTTCGCGGCGAGGTTGCTGCGCGCAACCGGTGAACCGTTCACGAAGATTCTCGATATGCCACCGTCATAGCTGGCCACGATGAGCGTCTCGTTATCTCCTTGCAGCAGCGCTCGCGTTTCGGCGCGAAAGTCCTCGCCATTGACTCCGCTGACCGGTGTCCGAACACGGAACACGATCCGGTCCTCTTCCTGGCCGAGATCGAAATTCCGCTGCAGCGTACCGCCCGAGAAGCTGATGATTCGCGCCGGCCCCTGCTGAGCCAGATCAGCGGGCCTTATGCGGGCAATGATTGAGAAAGCGCCGTCCGCTGTGATTGCATCAACGATGCGCCCGGCCAACGCCTGCGGTAAGCGCTCTGCGCTACCACCGTCGAGCACCAGCGCTTGCGAACTTTCATAAAGCGCTTCGTGTTCGCGCAACGCGTGCGGATCGATAGATCGGTTGCCAATCGCACGGACTTCGACCGGCGACAATGCACCACGAACGATAGCCAATGACGATATCGCTCCGCGCCATGGCCTGTCGTTCGTACTCTCGTTACCGAGCAGAAGACTGAAGCCGCGATCCCACCCGGAAATTGCAGCCGAACGCACAGGCAATTGCCAGATCACGAGAACGATGAGGGCGCAGGTGAGCGCGCAGGTCAACAGCAAGCCGTTCACCGCCAGATGCACGCCTGTGTCCCTGCCCTTTGCGATACGAGCCCATGCCGACGCTCCCAACATTGCGCCCAGGGTGTTTGCGATCACGTCGAACGGCGACGAGAATCGATCGAAACTCCACATCTGCAACACTTCGGCGACGATAGAGAGCGCTGCGGCCGCTACCCCAACCGCCCACAACTGGCGGCGATGCAGCGCAACGCCGAGCGGCGCGTAGAGCAGCAGGTTGCTGAGGAAATCACTGGCGTCGAAGCCGCCGTCCCACCACAGTGCAGGCTGCACCTCGACGGGCACTGCAGTTGCAATGAGAATCGCTGCCACTGCCAACGGAAGCAGGTGTAGCCGCAAACGTTGGTCTGCACTGGAACTCAAGCTCAGTTGTACCAAGGTCACTTCATGATGGTGAGCGGCGTGCTTACTGTCAGGTGAGAAAATTCTCAAGCTGCGAGCAGGCCCCGATCACGCAGGACATTGCTCATCGTGGTGAACCGGAAGTCATCGAGCAACTGCCCGAGACGGCTCTCACATTTTCTGAGATTCGTGTAGTGACGGAACCGTGAAACCAGCCCGACCTTCACACGCGGCTGGTCCGCATCGATTTCCCACGGATGCAGATAGAAAGTGAAAGGCAAGCCGTCGCGCGCATTGATGCTGCGCAGACCCGAACGAATGAACCAGTACGGCAACAACCTGAAGTACCCGCCGCCCGACACCGGGACCGGCATGCCGCCGATCAGTGCAGTCGACATCGGGAACTCGGCAATCTGGCCACGCGTCGGTGACTCAACGAATCCTGGCGCCCGAGAAGCCCCCGGCATGCCATAGCGATCGTGTCGGACCGGGAAGATCGAGGAGTCGTACTGAAATCCCGCTTCGATGAGCGTGTCGAGAGCCCAGCGCGATCGGGGCGTAATCGAGAAACTGGCAGCGCGATAGCCGATCACCGGCTGACCAATGAGATCTTCCAGGAGCTTCTTCGCGCAGGTAGTCTCCTCGCGAAAGGCTTGCGGCGACTGATTGTAGATCAACTGGTGAGAGTAGCCGTGGCAAGCGACCTCATGGCCCTGGACCGCAATCCGCCGCACCAGTTGAGGCGTCCGGTCTGCGACGCAGCCGAGCACGAAGAACGTTCCCTTAACTCCACGGTCTGCCAGCATCGCCAGCAGGCGTTCGGTGCTCGCCTCCACACGCGATTCACGGAAGGCCCAGCTGTCGCGAGGAATGGCCGACGCCAGCGCCGACACCTGGAAATAGTCTTCAACATCGATCGTGAAAGCATTTGGCGTCGCCTGCGCAGCTGGTGCCGCTTGCAAGTTGCCAACCCCATCGCGACTCGGCATGTCAGAAGTCCCACACGAAATCGTAGTCACACATGTCCGTGAACTGCGCTGAAACATCACTTAACCCTTCAAATGCTGCTCACGGTCCCCGGCATGGGGCGAGAGTTGCCTCCCTACCGATACTAATCTCTGTACCGTTCTGACGCTGCCCCGGCGTCAATGGGCATTGGTTACTGTCGAGTTTGCTAACAGGTCGCACGCCAGCACCAGCTCATGTTTCACAATTACATGATAGTAGGACACAAAATACTACTGGCACTGATATTGCTGTTGATGTCACCCGACAGGAGTCGTCGACCGCAAGGCGCGCCTGGTGCTGATGTCCAGTTCCCAGGGTATGCGCCGAACACGTAGCCTGAAGTTCGGCCCGGTTTTGCCAGTGATCCTAATGAATAAAATTCGTGCACTGTTCAGTGTTCTGGTTCTTGCTTTCGCGTCGATCCCGCTGAGTGGGTGGGCTCAAGGTTATCAGCAGGAGTTCTCGGGCGGCTCGCTACCTGCTGGCTGGACAGCGTGGGATGGTTATGCGCTCGCGTATCCGTCGGATACGGCCAATCACGCCAGTTTTCAGATGACCGGCTCGCAGCTATCCATTTCGATGCCCGCCGGCCACGAGCACAACATGTGGTGGATGCAGCACGCTGCGGCGCTGCGTCAGTTTTCCGGAACGGGCATCTACGAAATCAAGGTGGATTCGCAACTGGTCGGCGATCAGCAGTTCGGTCTGGTGTTCCAAAAGGACCCGGCGAATTTCCTGATCTTCATGCTTTATTCGTACACGGGCGATACGGTCAAGGGTTATGTGGAACGCTTCTCCAATGTTGGCGGCCAGCAGTACAAACACACTTATGGTGGCGGCTCCATCGCCACCCCCATGCCGGCGCCTGGCCCCTTCTACCTGCGCGTTGCCGTAACCGATAATGCTAATCCCGCCAATCGCGAGTGGACTTTTTCCTGGTCGCCGAATGGCGCGACGTGGACCCCGCTGGTCAGTGGCAACCTTGAGGGCAGCGCCGCGAGCGAGAACGCCGGAACGCTGCAGTCGGTAGGCGTATTCGCCGGCAATCAGCCCTACAACTTCAGTTCGCACACTGCGCTGTTCGATTATTTCCGCTACTACCCCGACGCAAACAGCCTGCCTCTGGCAGCGCCGGCCAACATCGTCGTACGCAGCGCCAACAACTCCGTCGATTTATGGTGGGACAGCCTGCCGGGCGCAACCAGCTATGGCATCTACGCCGCCACGTCGGCCGGTGGCCCATTCACGTTGGTCGCCACCACGGCGCAAACGCACTACACGCAGACGGGTCTGACGAACAATGTGGCCCGCTACTACGCCGTGTCTGCTTTCAAATCCGCTGTGGAAGGCCCTCAGTCGGCGGCACAAAAGGCAATGCCACATGAACCCGGTGCGATGGCTGCACTGCCCACCAGCGGACTTGAATTTGCGCTGAGTGCGTCGGAACTGGCCTATGTGCTACCTAACGGCGCACCCGTGACGTACTGGCCAAGCGCACTCGGTCCTCGAGTGGCCGCAACGGCGCAAGCGGATCGCAGGCCCAGCTTCGTAAGCTCCGGCGTGAATGGACAGCCGGCCGTGCGCTTCGACGGCCATGACGATTACCTTAGCCTGCCGGCGGGGTTCACGGACTTCACTGCGGGTACGTCGGTATACGTCGTGATGCGCGCGAGCGTGCCGCAGACCGGCTTCAAGCTGCTACTGCTTGGCAACGGCGCAGACCAGCAGAACATCGGCCTCGGTCGCGCTTGGGAGAGCAGCGGATTCGAATACTTCACAGACAGCAGCAACGACGTGTCCTGGTTCAACACAACGAGCGGTCTCGTCGCTGGCGAACCAATGCTGTTGTCCGTGCTGCAGGATGCGGGCACGGCGAACTCGCAGAGTTTCGCAGAGCTCTCGAAGAACGGCGTACCGCAGTTCGGGCAGAACCTGTATGTGCCCCCTGTGGCTTCGCGCAACACCAATTACATCGGCAAGAGTTATTGGGCGGAAGGTATCTTCCAGGGTGACATCGCAGAGTTGCTACTCTACAATCGTAAGCTTTCCTCGCAGGAGCATGCAGCGGTACTCGACTACATCTCTCAGAGGTACGGCCTTGGGTCGGGCGCTAATCCGCAGCCGGAACCGCTGCAGGCGCCAGCGCAGATCACAGCAACTCCCGGTGACGGTTCGATCTCATTGCAATGGAACGCCGTAACTGACGCGACGGGCTATCGCGTCTATCGCGCGATCGGTTCGAGCCAGACGTTCACCCAGATTGCAAGCCCGACAGCAACGACGTTCCTCGATATGGGCTTGGTGAACGGCACGACTTACAAGTACAAAGTCAGCGCTTACAATTCAAACGAGGAATCGGCTCAGTCAACGGTCGTCTCGACACAGCCGGTGGCAAGTCCCCCACCTGGCACGACGTTGCCGACGAACGGCCTCGTATTGCTCTTGAAGGCCGACAGGGCCGCGGAACAATTCACGAACGGACAGGCCGTCACGCTGTGGGATGACTCCTCCAGCAACAACTACGATGCGGAGGCTGGCAGCAATGCGCCTACACTGGTAACCAATGCGCTGAACGGCAAACCTGTCGTGCGCTTCGACGGCAGCAACGACTACATGACGTTGCCGGCGGGGTTTGCGAACTTCACAGCGGGTGTGTCGCTGTACATTGTCGCGCGTCCAACGGTATTGCAGAGCGGCTTCAAGTTTCTAGTTTTGGGTAACGGTGCTGCGCAACAAAACATCGGTCTGGGCCGCGCCGGCTCGACGAACGGTCTCCAGTACTGGACAGACAGCAGCGGGGGAAGCACCGAATGGTTCGATACGAGCTACGGCCTGCAGGCCAATCAGGCATCTCTCATCTCGTTGCTGCAAGCACCAGGCACAGCCAATAGCCTGAGCTTTGCAGAGGTTGCCCAGAACGGAGTACCGATCTATGGCGAGAATGTGTTCGTACCTCCGGTGACGAACCGCGGCTTGAATTACATCGGCAAGAGCTACTGGAACGAAGGCCTGTTCCAAGGTGATATCGCCGAGATCATCCTCTACAACCGCCAACTGACGAGCACTGAACAGTCAACTGTTCGCACGTACATTTCGGAAAAGTACGGCTTGTCGCTCCCCTAACCCGGAAAGCTCTCAAAAGACACTCGAGGACCTTTGGTCCTCGAGTGCTTTTTCATTTCCGCAGCAACAACTGGTTCCGGTTAGCGCTTGGACGGCTTCAGATAGTACGTTGCATCCTCGAGGAGCTGACGCCAGGCGCCCCATTTGATCCATCGGGCAATCTCCGCCAAGCATCGAATTTTACTCGGCAGCGGCAGTCCGCTGCGAGCGATCGACAGAGAGTACTCCTTAAACAATCGCCAATAGGGAAAGTGCCGTCCCTGCGCCTTGGAGTCGAACCACACGACACGCCGCCGCAGATCCTTGATCTCGTTGACGGAACGCCCGCGATGCTCTCGATGCAGTAGCAGATCATCGCCGATCCGCAGTAACTCGCCGCGCAAACCGAGTTCCGCGAGCACGGCTCGATCCGAACCGACGTAGCCGCCGATCAATGATGTCTGTGCAAGTACGTCGCGACGAACCAGACCGAAGACGGCGATACATGAGTGATCCATACAGACCAGATCCTGGAAGCGAACATTCACGTCGGGCGCGTCGAAACGCAACTTGACGTGGTTGTCGTAGATCTCCTTAGTCCTCTGACTGTGCTCGTCGATATCGAACGCGCCGCTATAAGCCATCACCGCGCTTGGATGCTGTTCGAGCGCGCGGAGGCATCGTTCGACATACGAGGGCTCCAGAACGTCGTCCGCCGCACACCACTTGAAGAACTGTCCGCGAGCCAGCTCGAAGGTCCAGTTGAAGTTGGCGGCCGCACCGCGGTTCTCCTTCGCGCGATGCAGCGAGATGCGCGTATCGCGCTGCGCGTACTCCATCACGATCGCGACCGTGTCGTCCGTCGAAGCGTTGTCGCAAACGATGAGCTCAAAGTCCGCGAACGACTGCGCGAGGATCGAGTCGAGGCACTCTCGCAGAAAGCGCGTAGCATTATAGACAGGCAAACCCAGGCTGACCCGCGGCGCAACGGACTCCGTTGCAGGCGGTACCAAGGGCTGTACCGGCGACGCAATGCTCATGACGAACGTTCCTTCCGAAAAACAGATCAATCGGCCGTGGGTCTGCGCAACAACCAAGCCGCGAGCTGACGCGAGATCTCGAACGGCACCAACACCGTCGCTCGAGGATCCGAGCGCAGGAGTTTGCGAACTTCGCGCCACTGCACCGGCAGTCCGCGCCGCAACCGGTGCAGCAGATCATAGGCAACCGCCTTGCGGTTCTCGCTCAACTTCGTGTTGATGCTCCTCAACAGATTGTCAGGAAGCGGGAACAGCGCGCGAACGCTCGAGCGGAATATCGACGACGCAACCAATGCGCGGAACGCAGCGTCCGAACCCGTGGCGACACCGCGATAGATATTGATTCCACGACCGTACTGCACACCGACCTGCGCCCCGAACGCGACCTTCGTCGTTCGAGCGGCGACTTCGAACCAGAACATCAAGTCCTCGTACGCATCGCGAAACTGCGAACGAAAGCGCACATCGGCGAGTGCAGCGCGACGGAACACAACGGTCGATGTCTCGATCGGACAACCGCGTAGGACCGCAGCTCTTAGGTCGCTGGAATACTCGTAAATACCCTGCTCCTCATCGATCGCACGATGTTCGCTCGGCCGCACCAGATTTTTTACCTGAAAAGCACCATCGCTGGTGTCGATGTCGAGGAAGTTTGCGAAGAAAAAATCGTAACCGATCTGCAAAGCCGCCAGCGCTTTTGCGAGATGCTCGGGTCGCCAGACGTCATCCGAATCGAGGAACGCGACGAACTCGACATCGGTTGGGAGCGAGTCGAGCCCACGGTTGCGCGCAGCACCGGGCCCGGCGTTCGGCTGACGAATCACTGTAACCCGGTTGCGTAGTGCCGGATCCAAGCTCTCGAGGTCGCCTTCCGGCGGATGCGGCGAGGCGTCGTCGACGACGACGATCAGCGGCGACGACTCCACGTCTTGGGAGAACACGGAATCGACCGCGTTTCGGAGCAGGCCGGGTTCCCGCTGATAGTAGGGAATGACAACGCCCACGTTCGGTCGAACCTGGCCGCGAGAATCTGGCCGCGCTGCACTGAGCTGACTCTCACTTGCGCGCATCGTTGTCCGGCAAGCCCTTTGCCAGGGCAATGCTGTGTCTCACGAACCAGGAACCGTCCTTGTAAGCATGCGGAACCGGTTCGAGCTGGTAACCAAAATCGCGCAGGAACGCCGCGCAGTCTGCCATCTTACGCTCGCATACTTCTCTAACTGCATCATCGACTTCGATCAAAATTTTGGGCTGGGATTCGCGAAGAATACAGGTCATCCCTTTGAGGACGTCCAACTCCGCCCCTTCGACATCGAGCTTCACGAAATTCGGCGCCGGCAGTCCGCGACGCGACACGAACTCATCCAGCGCCGCAGTCTCTACGACCACCTTGCCTGCGGGGTCCGGCGGCGGAACTCCGACGCTCGACAAGACCGCACCACCGGCGTGCTCGGCAAGTAGCAATTCGGCGGTCCCCGAGACACTCGAGAGCGCGAGCGGATACACCACGATGTTCATCAACTGATTGAGCTGCGCGTTGCGCTGGATCGTCGCAGCATTGCGCGGCACGGGTTCGAACGCATG
This sequence comes from uncultured Steroidobacter sp., assembly GCA_964492345.1. Lineage (GTDB taxonomy): Bacteria > Pseudomonadota > Gammaproteobacteria > Steroidobacterales > Steroidobacteraceae > Steroidobacter. The sequence continues at coordinate 10,412 of CAZBKC010000026.1, forward strand.
TACGCTCCCCGAAGGCCCGGCTAAACGTGACGCAAGCAATGTGAGAAACCCGAGGTTCGCTCCGATGTCGTAGCACACGTCGTCGCGACGAATCCACTGTTCGAACACGCTCTGCACCGGCAACTCGTAGTTGCCACCGATAAAATGGTCCGTGTCGGGTCCAGCGTCGAACTTGAGACCGCGAGCAGGTCCCGATTGAATCGCGCCAGGTCCGACAAGCGCGCGGCGCCAACTACGGCCAAGCTTTTTGAGCCGACCTGGAATACCTTGGTTCATGCATTCACCGAGGCCGACTGCTTGTCGTGGCGATTGCGAGAATAGCAACGATGCAGCGGCACGAGCACGTATGACCTGACCAGCTCGCGCAACTCGGCGCTCAATTGCACTGCATCACCCGCCTCGGCTAACGCCTGCAGCGTCGAGCGACTGAGATGAACGGTATCCGGCAGCAATGCGCCGTCCGCTTCGCATTCCTCTTTAAGCCAGGCGAAGGGCCACTGCGCCTTCAGGACGATTCCGTCAGCCGCAGGCTGAGGACGATACAGCGGATTAACGGCGAGCAGCTTCGTGCGAGTTGCGATGAACGTATCGAGTGCCTCGTGACGTCGCCACAGACGCGCATCCCGCGCACCGAATAGCGTCAGCGTCGGGCTGGATTCCAGCTCGGTGTTGGCTGGCTGCCCGCCAAGGTCCAACACGCCTTCGCGTCGGTATTGCTCGATGATCTGGCGCTCTGGAAGCACGCGAATTTCACCGAACGCTGCACGTTTCATGTAACCCGCTTCCGTAAGCGGCGCTCCCGCGTTCTTGTTGCTTCGACTCGCGTTGTGCATGTGAGCAAAAGCCCATGCGCCCGATGCAGCGACAGTGCGATCGACTTCCGACAGGAACGCGGCCTTGGAGCGGATGTAGTGCAGCCCATCGAGACAGAACAGCGCATCCAGCGAAGCATCGTTGAACGGCAACGGCAATTCACCGTCGATACAGAGCGCCACCGAGCCGGGAGCGAGGAATCGGCTGCCGAGATGCAGATTCACATAGTCGACGTCAGCCATGATCAGTTCAACTTCCGGACATAGCGCGCGCACGAATCCGCTCGAGTGTCCGATCCCACAGAGCACGTCCAGCATTCGACGGCGTTTGCCGCGCGTGCAGTCGGCGCTAAGCACGCTCAGAGGCGCAAGCGCCGCGAGGAAGCTCGGATTCGCAAAGCGCTGATGAAGATACTCTGCGTAACCGGACGGACGCTGTGCCTGGAGCGCGTCTTCGAAATTCTGGTCCTTCGGTTCGATCGGGGTAAGTTCGGTTTGGCGTCGGAACCACCGACCTAGTCCCTTCGACGATTCACGTGCTCGCGAGGTCGACGCGCTTGTACCCGACACGCCCGGCGCACCTGCGTGAACGCGGAGCCATTGATGTGCGGCCTCGGCATCACCGCTCCGCAAGGCATCGACGGCACCGTTTGCGTTCGAAGAGACCGGGCTCAACTGTCTCAACACAGCGATGCCGCGGACGAGCGGATATTGATAGCAATCGCAGCGCAGGATCGCGCTAACGAGCCCCACGTCCGTGGACTTGAGATCCGATTCGACCGTCAATGCGGATGCACAGTATGGACAGCGCATGTCGGCCAGCAAAGAACGAGGAAACACGTTCATGAGTCAGGCTCGAATGACGCAATGCTCGAACAGACTTCCTGTATCCGTGCCGAACTCCCAGTTCGCCAGTAGTCCGACCTTGTGCAACCTGAGCGGCGGTAGATCCGGATAAACGTCGCGAAAAGTTCGATACAAAACCGCCTCTTCATTGATGAACACGAGGTATCGCTCACCATCGCAGCACAGCCGCAATCGAAGCGGACGCCCGTAGTAGACTCGATCACCTATGTTGGCCCAGATCGCGTCGTATACGTCCTCGTAACCGTTGAAGCGGAAGAACGTTGAAACGGAACCTGCTGGGTAGTAATCGCCGCGATAGCAGTTCAGCGTCACATAGTTGTCCGGATCCTGATAGAGAACGAAGCCGGCCGTCGTCAGGTTCCTCTGCCCCATTCCCGTACCCGGTGGCGTGATCGTCACCTCGATATCGACGAAGTCAGGATGCGCCCAATCCACGCAGTACAGAGTCCGCGTCGGACACTTCTTCTGCGGGCTCGCTTTGACACGCGCGGCTCCCGTGCCCGTCGTCTCGAATACGCCTTCACCCAAAATGCGAGTCCATACAGCCGCACCGACCGTCGTCTTGCGACCGTGCAAATCATTGGCGTCGCCGGAAAAATCGTCCTCGATAACGGTCTTCTCGCCAAGCCGGCGCCAAGGCGCACCCATGTCGAGCGGCTCGGGAATTTTAACGTTTCGCGGATGCGCTTCGAAACGGCGCATCGAACTGTCCGCATCGGAAGTACTCGAATACAGAATTCCGACCTTCGTCACGCTACCCATTCGCGCATCAACGACATACGACTCCGTTAAGGGCTCACCATCGACATGAGCGACACAACGTTGACCGTCATCGAGGATCTGCAATCGCAGGTCGCTCATGTGGTCCGGGCACAGGCGCGAAGCGAGTGAGTGAAACTTGCCGCCGACGACCACACCCATTTCACACGTCTCGCCTTGAATGGTGAGCCGCCAGTAGTTGCGAGAATCCTGGAAACGCCACACGAGTCCGACCGGTTCGCGCGCGGCGCCTTGCGCGACCACGGTCGCATGCACTAAGCCACTCGCGTCGACCGGATCGAGTACTGCGATCGTCACAGCGGGGTCACTGATGTTTGATCCATCGAGCGAGCATTCTCGATGCAGTTCCCATTGCCCTCCAAACGGGTTGGATGGCCGACCTTCACTTAGCGGATCGGCCGCATGCGCCCCGCCATACCACTTCTCGAAACCTGCAATCTCAGCGACCCGCACGCCGTGAACACGGCTATCCAATCGCCAGCCGATCTGGCCAAGGACACTCTGATGTATTCCAAGGAACACCTGGTCCGAGGCAGGTGACCGATCGATGCCGACGGGTCTTAACCGCGGATAACTACCGGGACCAATCGCACCTTCGAGCGAGGCGATGTAGTACACCGTCCCCTCTGCGCGCACGACAGCTACGTAGTACAACGGCACGTTCTGCACGCTGCGCAACGCGCGCGTGCGATGAGATCCAGCTCCGATTCGCAACTCGCCGTTCTCAGGTCCGAGTGCATGCATCACAAATGGATTGCCCGCCTCGCGGGGATCTATGGGGTCCTTCGTCGGAAACAATCCAATGGCCAGATTCTCGTCCAATAGCGGCACCGGCCGACCACCCTTCTCGGCGCGTTTCCAGCGCTTGAACTGACGGAGAATTCGCGGGAGCCGACCGCTAGAGAGCACACGCTGCAATCGCTCGACGCGACCTTCGAGCTGACTGCCCTTGAACCACAATGCGACGCGCTGAAAGAAGGTATCCGGCAGCGGTTCTGCCTGCGCGGTATTGTGGCCATTGAGCATGTAGACCGCATACGCAAAACCAGGTCGCGCATCGAACGGACCATACACGAGTGCCGCACGCCCAAAGCCGCAATCGACCAGCGGCGCAATGCGCAACGCACCATTGTCGATGCTCAAGACGCCTTCAACGTCGCACCCAAGCCGTTCCTGTCCGCTTACGGTTCGCGTACCGACGACGTGCCCGGCGTCGCGATCATCGGTGAAATCGTCTTGCAGGAGCAGCTCAGCCCCTGCCGCTTGACGAGGCGCGGTTGAATCCGTCGATGCGACGCTCCACGCTTTCGCCGTCGTAGCCATCACACCACCGCGCGCTTTGTGGCGCCGAGGTCCTGAGGTGCGCGGGATTTCCAGCGCGATGGGAAAAACACGATACCGAAACTGCTGTCGATACCGCGTCCAGAGCCGAAGTAGTCCGATGTTTCGACATCGAAACTGATACAGCTCTTCAGCACATCCATCGGATCGTTCCACTTACCAAGCCACAGGGACAGGTAGTAGCGACCCGGCAATAGATACAGTTGATCGATCTCGAAATCGGCATACCCATCACCTTCTTCGACTAACGGGATATCGTTGCCGGTCGCCCAGTTGTTACTCGCGGCGATCAGCGTTCCATATTCGTTGTGGATGTTGACGCCTATGACCACGTCGCGTAGCACGCGATTCGCGCGGTAATGCAAGCGGATCGCGATCTTGTCGCCGCTGCGAATGAAGTTCGTGATCTCGCCTTCGCCGTTGATGAACTCGACGTTGGTAAAGCGACCGAAGCCGTTGCCGGATCGCGACTCGATGTTCTCCAAGCTCACGGTGCCGGACGATGCTTGGGCAAAGGTCCGCATATACTCGGCAACGATGGTGCGAGCGTCACCGTCGGCACGAATGCGTCCGCCGTCGATCCAGATGCAGCGCGTGCATAAACTTTCGATCGCAGCCATGTTGTGCGACACGAAGAGCACCGTGCGACCGCTCTTGTGCAAGTCGTCCATCGCATTGAGGCATTTCTTCTGGAAGTCAGCATCGCCGACCGCGAGCACTTCATCGAGCAATAGAATGTCTGGAGACAAGTGGGCCGCGACCGCGAATCCCAAACGAAGACGCATACCGGAGGAATAGCGTTTGATCGGGGTGTCTATGAATTTCTCGACGCCCGAGAATTCGACGATATCGTTCAGCCGCGCTTCGATCTCGGAACGGGTCATCCCGAGAATCGAGCCGTTGAGAAAGATATTCTCACGTCCCGTGAGTTCCTCATGGAAGCCCGTGCCGACTTCCAGCAGTGAGGCGATGCGACCTCTGACTTGTAACGATCCCGATGTCGGGTACGTGATTCGCGACAGCAGCTTGAGGAGCGTGCTCTTGCCGGCACCGTTGCGACCAATGATACCAAGCACTTCGCCCTTCTTGACTTCGAACGAGATGTCGTTAAGCGCCCACAGTTCTTGGGTTTCAGTACGCTCGCGACGCACAAGCCGCGAGAACGCCTGGCTGATCACTTCTCGCAGTTGGGTATCACCTGAGAACTCCCCTAAACGGTATCTCTTGGCCAGGTGCGACACGCGCAGTACGGGGTAACTCATCCAAACACTCCAGGGAACTCAGCGAATATTCCAGCTTCGACTAGATGACATCGGCAAACCGACGCTCGGTACGCTCGAAGTACCAGAAGCCGAGGCAAAGCACGATCACGATGCCAACGCACGAAATCCCCAGCGCATCCCAGGGTATTGCGCGGCCAGCGATCAGCGCTCGTGTCGACTCGATGATGCCGACCATTGGGTTGAGGCTCACGATCAATTGGTACTTCTCCGGGACCATGCTGATGGGGTAAACGACCGGAGATGCAAATAGCCACAGCTGCACGACAAACGGCAGTGCATGCTTGATATCGCGAAAATTTACGTTCAGCGCCGCGAGGAACATGCCTGTGCCGATCGTGAACAGAACCATGAGCAGCAACACGAATGGAATGAGCAGCAAGCCGGTCGTGAACGGGACACTGTAGTAGATCAGCAGACCGATCAGAATGAGGGAAGCAATTGCGAGATCCAGCAGGGAACCAATCACCGCTGCGGCGGGCAACAGCACTCTCGGAAAATAAACCTTCGTAATGAGAGAGGTATTGTTGATGACGCTGTTGGATGCGCTGACGAGCGCTGTAGAGAAGTAGGTCCAGGAAAGCAGCGACGCGTAATAGAACAGAGGATACGGCAAGCCATCGCTCGGCAAACGAGCAACTCTACCGAACAGCAGCGTGAACAGCAGCATGCCTGCCAGAGGCTGCAGCAACACCCACGCGACCCCCAGCGCCGTCTGCTTGTACTTGACCTTGATGTCTTTCCAAACGAGGAAATACAACAGACCGCGATGAGCCCAAAGGTCGACCATCGTTCGGCGAATGCCGATCGACCTTGCGAGTTCCACTAAGGGCGGGACAACCGCGGACGAATTACTGACACTGACCATCGCTCATACACTCCAAATCCGCTCGTGAAAACCGACAGAAATCAGCCAGCGCCAATGCCGGGAGCGGGAATTCTGCACCGTGTTTCGCATGCCCCTAACTGCCAGCCGGACAGCGTCTCAGGGTGCCCGCAATTTTGCTCGATCACACCACTACGCTCGCAGCAAACGGGAATAGACCGCTGCTATCCGTTCACCGCGGGCATTCCATGAGAAACGTGCCACGGCGCGCTCCCGAGCCGCGAGCGACATCTCGCGCGAATGTCCTGGGTCTTCCAGTATCTTCGCCATCGCGTTGGCAAGAGCGCCCGGCTGCTCCGGCTCGACCAGGTACCCCGTCTTTTCGTCAATGACGGTTTCCAGCATGCCGCCAACCCTCGTCCCAACCACCGGTACACCACATGACATTGCCTCGACGACGGTAATACCGAAACTCTCGCTGAGCGACGGATTGACGACGAGATCAGCACGTTGATTCGCCGCTATCAACTCGGCGTGGGGCATGCCGCCGACGAAGCGCACGTTGTTCTCGAGACCGTGCTTGCGAACCTGCCCGACCAGGTAGCTTTGGTAGTTCGCGGCCAAACTGCCGTCGTAGAAACGCTTGAGCGCGGCTACCAATGGGTCGTCCGACAGATTCACGAGCAAGCCGGCCGGTAGCGCCGTTTGGGCGCCAATGATATCGAGCTTCGCCCTCGGAAACTGTTTCACCAACAACGCAAACGCATCGATCAGCGTATGTACACCTTTCTCAGGCGAGACTCGACCGACGAATAGCACTTGGGGTGCGTCACCCTTGCCTGCTTTCTCCACGGGCTCGAAGACATGCGTATCCACCCCGTTGTACGCTGTAGCAACGATACCCGGGTAGTTTGGGAACGATCGTTTGAACAGCGAGGTAATGTGGTCGCTCACACCGACGACAGCATCGACGGTATGCAATTGTTGTTGAACTTCAACGGGATCCTTTTGCGATAGCCATTCGCATTGCATTTCGAGCACGACTTTGCGACTGGAGCGACCTGCACTTAGAGTGCGACACCACTGCCAATAGTTCATCACATGCACGACATCGGGTTTCGTCTCGTCGAGATCCTCGGCCACGCGCCGCGCATAATCGCGATGCGTATCGCCAAGCTCACTCAGTCTGAAACGGCGGGCCCACCGCGGATAGCGACCAATTGCAGCATGCAATCGGTCATCCCAGGGTGCCTCGATGAAGCGCACATCGAAGGGGAATTCGCCGGGAG
>CAZBKC010000027.1:0-16903 GCA_964492345.1 uncultured Steroidobacter sp.
TCACCCTGGAGGCGGTTGGGTAACCGGTGCTCATGGCAGCCTGCGCCACCTCCTCTCGGCATCGCACATCTGGCAAGCGACAGCAGAGGCCCCCGCGGAGGATCTGGCATACTCCCCCGACCGCACTCGTTCCCGCAGCCCATCAGCCATGTGTCGTTGGGGAGCGGATGGAGCGAGATTTCAGCCACCGCAGACTCGCGGTGATCGCGATCAACGCCGGATGCGCCGACTTGAGCAGGCAGGCCTGACGAATCTATCGAGGCGACCCAGGGTGGTGCCCCCACACCACTTGGAGCTACAGACTGGCCGCCGAGTATTCGGCGACGATCATCAAGTCGACCAGACCCTGGCCTTGCGTTACGGCCGCCAAGTCGCTGGCAGCGACATCCAGCACGAGGCTGCCAGGTGTGCCGAAGGTGATACCGCCGAGCTCGCACCCGAGCAGATTTCCCCATGGCGCCCCTAGCGGCACGAAGGCTGCGGTACCACCACCCACGGCCAGGATTGGGGAATTCGGGTCACCGGGGTCTCGGCGACCGATGGAGAAGTCGATCGCGATGCCCGTCGCGTCAACGGAATCGTGCGGCTTCATATAGAGGGTCAGCTTCTGGATCGCGATCGCCTTGTTGCGCAACACGAACGGGAAACGTTCTTGGCTGATCTCCAGCACCAGTCTGTGCTGTTCCGCGGCCGGCTCGACGATCTGCAGGAAGCGGTACCAGTCGTTGGAGAATTCGTTGCGCACGCTGAAGAGACGATGCAGGCCGTCCTGCGACGGGATGTTTAGCGTGGCAGCGCGCGCCTGCTGCGCGAGAGCGGCTCCGCCGTCCCGGGCGGAGTACTTGACGTGCAGGATGATGTCCGAAACGGTGTTGAAATCGAATGCGTTGCAGTCCTTTGGCAGCGTCAGCCGCCACTCCGAAATCACCCCGGCGCCTTCGAACGGCAGATAGCGGTCATCGCGGAAGTTGAGCTCGAAGAGGCCGCTGTCGTTCTGCCCATGGCTCGTCGCGATCGACTGCGCCGCCGCGAAGCTCGTGCGGAAGCGCGGATCGTCGGCACCCTCATCCTTGGGATAGGGCGACTGGGCTGTGGCGTCGACGCGGATCTCGCTCTTGAGCAGGGTCAGCGTGGCGTTGACGCTGGTGTAGGCCCCTGCGACGCAGGGAATCGACAGGCTGACGCTTTTCAGGCGGCGGTAGTAGTGCCCGGGATAGTCCATGTCGAACAGCGCCTCGGGCAGCCGGATCATGCAGGTGCCGGTTTCCTTGAGCGCCACGAAGGCCAGCGCATCGAGCTGCGCAAGCGACACATGCTTGGTGATCTCGTGCTCGCGCCTGTTCTGCTCCAAATACGCCGCGTCCATGCGTTTGAGATCGTGGTGCAGACGATCGGCGGCCAGCAGGCCTTTCCTCAGGTTCTCCCAATGGCCGGGGCGGATGAAACTACGTGCGCTGGAACCGATTTCGTGGCTCCAGGCCCGTTCGGTGCGGCGCGCCATGTCGTAGGCGAGCTGATAGGCCTGGAAGTACAGCGACGAGGTCTGCGAGACCATCCAGTTGTAGAGCTCACCCGACGTGAACTTGTCGCGCAGGACGTCCTCGACCTGCCGGGCGTTTTTCATCTGCTGGTGGTGGCTGGCGAGCTCGGCGTCGGCGACGGCGATGCGGACATCGGCTGCCAACAGCTGTTTGTCGATTGCGCGGATCTCGTGTACGGCCTGGTTGCTCTGCATGGCCCAGTCCGCCGCCCGCAGCACCGCCTGGCCCAGCTTAGCCGCCAGGGTCGCATCGTAGTTCAGGTTGGCGGACTGCATCCGGTAGTAAGAGGCGAACGCCGAAAGCGCTTGGGCGTAACTGATGTTGACGCCGACGCCCCACGGCGCGGCGGCGATGTCGCCTACGATGTGCGCCACGTTTGCGGCGATTTCGAAGCCGGCGGCGTTGCGCTGGATGTCGTTGGCGTCGCCGAGGCTGCCGAGCTCGGCGAGCTCGTGGGCAATCATCGGCACGCCGACGGCGTCAGCCATGCTCGCCTGACCGGGCAACGAGGTTTCACGTACGTCGCCGGCCGGCTGCCTGCCGAGCATGCGCTGGCAGTGCTCGTAGCGCGCCAGCGCGGTTTCCCGAGACGCCTCCAGCGCCTCGCGATTTCGAACGGCCTCGTCGCGCTGATCGATGCGGACCTGTTCCATCAGTCCCAACACGACGCGCTCATGCTCGCTGCGCAGTAGCGCCAGTTCCTCGGCCTCGCGCTTCTCCAGGACGCCGAGCAGGGCTGCGCCGAATGCGCGGGCTTCGCTGCAGAGCTCGCTCGCCTTCTGCGCGAGGGCCGCAAAACGGTAGTGCGGAAGCCCGCTGTAGAGATCGTCGAGCACACTGCCGATGTCGATGCCGGCGGCTGTTGCGCGTACCAGCAGTGCGGGATCGATCGGCGGCTCGAACAGGGGAAGGTCGCGCGCCACTCCTTCGATGTTCATGCAGTGCCGGATCTTGAACAGCCGGTCGGCGACGGCGTCCCAGCGCGCCAGCAGTTCCTCGTTGCGAGGTGGGCAGAAGTACAGGCCGGTGACCGCCGCCAGGCTGGGCGGAGCGGGTGGCTTGGGGCTCTTCGATTGCCCCGGCAGGTGATTCGGACCCAGCCGGTTCGGCAGTTGCTTCTGCGGCGCGACCTTGTTGCTGTAAGGGACGAGTTGCTCAGCCGCCACCAAGGCATTGGAGAAGGCATCGAGATCACCGACGAACTCGCTGTAGGTCTTGACAGCGGGTTCCTCGGCGGGCGGCACGCTCCGCGGACGTGGACCGAGGATTTCACCGGCGAGCACGTAGAGCAGCGTGGCCTGGTTGATCTCCTCGATCGTGTCGCGGCGGAACAGCTGGTCGCCCCAGGCGACGAGGTTGTCGACGTACTTCGTCACCACGGACTTCTGGTAAGCGGTGATGCGCAGCCGAGCGATCAGGTGCGGGTTGAACGGATTGCGGCGCCACTCCTCGATCTGGTCGGCGAAGTCCTGCCATCCCGGCTTCTTGCCGGCCAGTGCCATCAGAAGTTCCTGGATGCTGTCGCGTTCGGGATCGGTGTTCGTGAAAAACGGATGACAGTTCCAAAAGCGCTGGGGTGACGGGCCGGATCGGTTTGTCGTGGGATCGAAGATGAAGTGGTACCAGTGCATCGCCTCTTCGAAGCGCTGGTTGCGTGTCAGCGCGTCGGCGATGAGCATCGGAACGTGGAAGAACAGTTCCCAGTTGTAGAGCGCGCTGGCGCCGCGGCCGAAGTCGACATGTTCGCGGGGATAGGGCGCCACGACTTCGGATGTCGGAGCGTACCAGCGGGCGAATGCGTTGTTCTTGGCGCCGGGGTCGCCATTCAGCGACTGCACGGAAGGATCGAACAGTCCGGGCAACCCGCCCTTGGTCAGCGCGTCCTTGAACGCGCAGACATGCGGATGCACGAGGGACTGGAAGCGCAGTCCCTTGAGATTGAGCAGGTCGGCAAGCGCTGCGGCGGGGATGTGGTTCAGCAATGCACCCGAGACGCTCTTCGACACGCCCGGCATTGCGCGCGGGGCGATTCGCACAGCGGCCGGATTGTCCGCTATCGGCTGCAGCGCAGTGCCGGTGGAGATCGTCGCGTGCATGGCAGGTGACGCGACCGCCGCGACGAGCTTTGGCTTGGCCTGCGCGGCGAGCACCAGAGGGGCCTGGATGGCTTTGGCCGCGGCGGGAATTCGCAACATGGACTCCGGCGTGTTCTCGAGGTTGACATAGCCCGAGGGAGAGGCCAGGTAGGCCCGGTTGTCGTCCTGGAAGATGAAATCCTGGTATGGCGGCTCGAGGCGAAAGCTCGAGTGCTGCGCGTCGCGAAGGACGGAAAAGCCACCCGACATCGGCACCGAACCGAGGATCACGCGTGTCTCGCCATCGCTGGTGACAGCAAGGTGACGCGTCTGCGTGGGTCCGTCCATCGTCAGGCCGAGCCACTTCGGCATTGACGAGCCTGGCCGAGCGAAGGCCATCGCGACATTGCTGGTCGCATCCGGCCGTGGCAGCTGTCCGAACGGCAGGCTGACCATGATCCCCAAGTCCTTCGCCGGCGCGACCATGTTGCCGCAGGACATCTCGAACTGCCCGATCCGTTCGTGCCCCTTTATCGTCAGGTGGGCGAAGTCGAGCAGCGGAACCTTCTGCTCATAGCGCCGCGATACCGCGATCGAAATGTCCCCGGTCGCCGGATCGACACTGGCGGTCAGGTAGTGATCGTCAACCCGCGGCACATGCACGGTGAAGATGGTGGCGACCATATTCCCGTAGGCGTCCAACGGCACAAAGTCGTAGTCGACGTTCAGCGCTCCAAGCGCGAACCCGCCCACGATAATGCCTAGCTCACCCGCAAAATGCTCTCCCAGGGTGGGCATCACCGGGTGGGAGTCGATGGCGGCGTTGGAGTTCCGTTTGGTCGACCAGGCGCCATGGCGGTACTCGCTCCAGCACAGCGTGATCTCCCGGTGCGATAGCGTCGGCGGCGACGAGAAGGGCGGTTCTTCGGGAGCCCGTGGCGCCGGTTCCTCTTCCCATGGCAAGTCACCGGCGGTCTGGAAGTACGAGGTCTTCGCCTCCGTGAAATCGATGTTCGCGTTACGGAACATCGATTCCAACGAGTTCCAGATCTCGTAGATGGCGTGCTTCCTCAGCCACTCCTTCTCGTCGGCCCGCCACTTCGGGTAAAGCTTCGTCTTCCACAGCCAGTGCTCCATCGACTGGATGTAGGCGTAGGGCAGTTCCTTGCCGCTGTCCTGCCGTTCCTCGACGTGCAGCCAGAATAGATAGAGACGGCGATTGGCGACCAGCGGCAGTAGGTGGTCGCCCTCGATGCCGGCCTCGATCTTCTCCCAGGGCGTCCAGGTCCGATCACCGACGAGCCGGCGGTAGTAGTAGGTCTGCGGTGACGACAGCGTGCGGCCAAAGACGTGGACGACCTCCTCGCCTCCGTCGCCGTCGGGTTCTTCGACATAGAGCGCGCGGATGTCGAGCCGTGCCACCGCATGCAACTGGTCGAGATAGCGTTCGACCGCCGCCTCGGCGGTGTCGAAGTTGATGTCGTCCTGAAGAAGTCGCGATTCGAGCTCTCGGAAGAACGGCGTCTTGTCGTCCCGCAGGTCCGGCTCGATCCAGTTCTCCGGGAACAGGAAGACTTTTCGGTTGGCTTCCCAGACCCGGTAATTGCGCATCCACTGCCACTGCGCGGCGTCGATGTCGTCGGGTGCGACGCCGTCCTCGAGCCCCATCAGCGCACGCTGGATGAAGAGCTGGACCGAGGAGATCGCTTGCTTGATACGCGAGGTGTCCATGCATGCCGACATCTGGGTGTCGATCAGGAAAACCTCGAAAAGCCCATCGGCCGTGGTGATGTCGCGCGCCCGCACCTTGGCGTCGTGGTTGAGGACGTAGGTGACGAGCGCGTCGCGCTGGGCCTCACGCAGCGTGTCGCGCGGCGCCTTGCCCGCCACTGCCCAGGTTTCCGGCTCGTAGCGCGCTTTCAGGGCATCGATGACGTCGTCGGCGGCCGCCGCGTCGGGCGCGGGAGCTGCCCAGGTGACGACGCGCTGTGCGGTGACGCCGAGGCGCCGCGCCAGGGTGATTCCACGATCCAACTGCACGAGCTTGGCGACATCGCAAAAGTCCTGCGCCGTCGCGAGGTTGAAGGCGGTGGGGCCCGATAGAAAAACGAGGTCGGCTTCGGGCCAGTGCGTCGCCGCCAGCAATGCGGCCATCGCCGCCGCACGGGGATCGGCATCGGCCTGCGACACCGCGGCCTCGAATACGTCGATCAGGCTCTTGTGGCGCTGCGGCAGGCGTGCGCTCAACATCGCCAGTTGCGCGACTTGCTGCCAGGCCGCGAACACAGAGGCGCTCGACTGCGCGGCGTCGAGGGGAAGGCTATCGAAGGAGAAGCCGCCGAAGTCACCGCCGTGCGCGGCCACATACGCAGTCTCGCGTGCCGACAGCTTCAGCCCGCCGATCAGCAGCGACGCCTTGTGCAGCTTGAGCACACCGTGGCGCACCGGTTGCAGTGCGGCGGCCAACGGGTCGTGCAGCACGCTCTCTGCCACGTCGGCAAGGCCAAGCAGATCTGACATCACGAATTGGGCCGGATCGGCCGCGGAGTGGATGACGCCCTCCATCAGCAGGCGTGCCGTATCCAGCGGCAGCCCAAGGCTTTCGCCGATCGCCTGCACGACGATGTCGCGGCGCCGACCGTCGAGCGCGGCAGGATCGTGCGCACCTTCGGCTACCAGTGACTGCAGCGCAGATCGAGTCGTGCGGATAAGCTGCAGCACCGCATTGTCGGGAAGTGCCGAGGAGGCGCCAGCCGGGTGGCCGGGCAGATAGACGGAGGCAAGCTGGGTGATCGAAAGCCCACTGCCGCGAACGACTTTCATCATCGAGGTCAGCGCCACCAGGCCACTGGGATCGCCGGCAGCGAAGGGCTCGAGTCCGCTCAGCGACAGCAGTGCGTCCAGCTCCGCATCGCTGAGGCGCAGCGCGCGAGCCAGCGCAGCCCGGCATCGCTGTTCCACATCGGGGTCCGGTGCAGTCGCTTCCCAGAAGCCAAGCAGCACTTGGCGCGACAGCCCAAGCTCGCGGCGCAACTGCTCGGCCTGAGCGATCCGCCACAGCAACTCGACGGAAATGTCGCCACCACCGAGGACGTGCAGCATGTCGTCGAGGTCGGCAACGCCGATGCCGAGCTTTCGCGCCAGCCGCACCAGGCGATGGGCGCGCTGCCAGAACTGTGAGTTGAGGTTGCCCGCCATGATCTTCGCAGGATTGCAGCGCGGCGGATTCTCGGTATCCGACAGCGTGATGGCTGTGCCAGGATCGAGATGCTCGGTGTTCAGCAACAGCAGCAGATCGTCATAGCCGACGCCAAGCGCCGTCATGAGTTGGGCGGCCGACATCGTCGCGATGGCGCTCGGGTCTGCCGGAAGACCGTAGTGGTCGGCCAGAGATGCCGACGACGATCCCACCAGGATGTTGCGCTCGACCTCGGCGATGCCGAGCGATTCGAGTTGGACGTCGCCGTCGCTCGCGGCGAAGGCCTGCATGACTTCCAAGCGACTCGTGCCGAGCTGTTGCAGGTAGCGGCGAACCGCCTCGAGAGACCGCTGATACGGCAGCGGCGGCGGGAACACCGCCTCCTCCAGCCGCTGATAGGCCGCGTCCAGCACGAACTGCGGAGCGACGGCGAGATCGGCCGGCGCGGCTCCATCGGTGTCATGAGCGGCCGCCGCCGACAGCGCGCCGTTGGCAACGTAGAACTCGAGGATCTCGTTGGCGAGATCGATATGGGGCAGCGGGGTGTTGGTGTTCTCGCACGACAGCGGGATGTGCTCGATGTCGGGTCGGCGCGCGCGCAATTGCCCGATCGGCTTGGGCCCGAATTTGGGATTGATGAACTGCAGCAGGTCCACCAGGTAGGCGGCGGGGCTGAGCACCGACCGACAATGCTGGCATGCGCACAGATCCTGCACGCCGAACAGCGACGCAAGGTTGGGAAATTCCTTGGCAGCGTTCGGCGCCGCAGCCAACGCCGCCGGCTTCCAGGGTGAGACCGCCTGCTGTGCCGCGCCGGCGATGGCCAGCACGGTGTCGCTGACCCGTAACGCGCGCTCATGGTAGATCCGCGCCTGCTCGGCGCCGCCCAGTGCGGGCCCGAACCTTGCTTCGAAGGCGCCCGCGGACAGGCCGGCGACGGCATGCGCCGAGTCCAACCCGGCATCCATCAACGCCTGAGCGTGCGCGGCATCCGGCGCGAGGCGAAGGACGCGCTGGATGCGGCGCAACTCCGCTTGCGTCTGCTCAATGTCGGCGACGCCATCCAATGCGCTCGGGTTGTCCACCAGGTACCGCGCCAGATCGCTGTCACGCAAGTCGATTTCGGGGGCATTGGCCAGCACGCGCGCCACGTCGCGGTCGAGCGGCTTGGCGGAGTTGCGCCGCGCCGCGATCACGAACGCGCTGGGGTGCTGGACGCGAGCCAACCCAAGGATGGCGGCAGCCAGCCGCGATGCCTTGGCGTCGTCGGACTCGGACTCGCCACCGATAGCCGCCAGCGTTTCAGCGGACGCACGAATGGCGCTCTTCAGGTCGTCCTCTGACAAGGCGGCAAGCGCCGAGACGTTGCGCACGTCGCGCGTCGCCAGCGTTTCCATCAGCGCGGGGTTGTTGCCCGTGAGCAGCGACAGGTCGAGCGCGGCCCGCAGCGGCCTGGCCTGCGCGGCGACGGTCGAGGCACGCAGGGCCGTCCAGAACCCGGCGTCGCTGTCGCGTTCCAGCCACAGGTCGAGGACGGCAACCCGCTGCTCCGCCGACAGCCCTGCCGCGGAAAGGATACGGACGGGCGCCGCAGTCGGACTCGGGTCCCGCACGACGCGCTCGCTGCGCAGGCGCCTGAACGCGGCGACGATGGCGTCGACCTGGCCGCGCAGAGCGGCCGGCACGATCCGCGCATCGAGCGCTGCGGTCAGGGCGGCCTCGAGCGCCTTCGGCGTCTGAAGCGCCACCGCCGCGAGCGTCGACGGCAGACCTTGCCGGAAGACCGCGTAAAACGCTTCGGGCGCAATCCTGGTCGACGCGGCGTGTTGGTGCGCGGTGGCCAGGAAGGCGAGATGGAGACGGTCGATGCCGGTCTCGCCGGCCAGGAACCCGATATCGTCCTCGGTGAGGTCGACGATAGCGACGGATTCCAGCAGCGGCGTGACGGTTTCGACGTGACGCTCGAACTCCGACGGCCGATGGGCGGAGCGGTCGATGCGAAGATCGACCGTCGCCGCTGGGCCGGCGTTGAACAGGACCTCCGAGGCGGCGACCACCTCGTCATCCCGCTCGTCGACCTGCGGGGCGACGGCCCGAACGATCAGATCGGCCGTGTCCTTGTCGGCGCGGCGGAACTGTGTTGGCTCGTAACGGATCTCGTAGCGTCCCAGCCGGTCGGTCCGGGCCGAACCCAGCAGTGTCTCGCTGCGCATGTCCTTGTCGAAGGCGCGGACCGTTACGCCCGGCGCGGTCTCGCCGTCATCGGCGAGGACCCTGCCCCGCACGACGAGTGGCAGGGGCGCGACAGCGGCCGTGAGACGGTCAACCTCGCGATTGATCGCCGTTGCCGTGGCCTGGTCGACGATGCCGGTCTCACGCAGATCCTGTTGCGCCTGAAAGGCTTTGATCAGCGCCTCGGTCGTCGGGCCGAACAGCGATGCGTCCGCTTCCTCGCTGGCGACGCTCAGGCCGAGCTGGCGCAGCTCCGTGTGCAGCAGCCTGACGTCTTCGCCCCGCAAGCGGACCGAGAGATTACGGCCCTGCAGTTTCATGTCGGTCTCCCCGCGGATTGTGGCCCCTGAGAGCGGTATGGGCGTCGGTTCGAATTAATATTTGGGTCCCCAATTCACGAGCGGGGCAATCTGGCTCGCCGACCAACCCAACTTCTCTAGCCGCAGCGTTTCCCTGAATTCCCGTTCGGCTTGCCAACGCGCTCCCTCGGCGCACGCCTCGCCAAAGTCCCAGGCCGTCTCGAGGTCGACGGGGGAGCCGGGCGGGATTTCGGAGGCAAACATACGCGCGGCGGTTTCTCCGGGACTCTGGTCCTCCGGCGCGAGCGCATATGACGTAACGGCACCGCCGAGGAACAGAATGCTGCCCAACTTCCTGCCGATCCACTTCAACGCCCTCTTACCGGCCTTTTCCGACCCGGCTTCGAGCACTTCCTTTCCACCCTTTTTGAGCGCGTTGTCCGCATCGTCGGCTTTTTTCTTTAGATCCTCCTCGACCTCTTTGTCTAATTCCTCGAGCCGTTTCTTTTGGTCAGGGGTCAGCGAGTCGCGGATGAGTTGGTCGAGTGAGTCCGCCGGCTTGTTCAGATCCTTCAACTTCTGGTCGAAATCATCCAAATCCTTCTTGACATCCAGCGGATCTCGTAAGCCCGCCAACTTATCTTGAGCCACCCTCAGTTTCCCCTCGACGTCTTGCAGGTGGCCGCGCACTTTCCCAAGGTCTTCCTCAAGTTTCTTGACGCTGGCTTTGGCGTCCCTGATGCCCCTCTTGATTTCCTCGTACTTCTTCGCGTCCTTTTTCACGACGGGGTTTTCCGTAACGGTCCGGTCCAAATCGTGAGCCAGTGCGTGATTCTGCGCGATCTCGTCTTCCAGATGACGTGCTCGGCCTGCGAGATGCTCCTGCTCGGCTGCCAGCTTGTCTACGGCGATCTCTTCGGGCGATTTGGGTGTCATGCCGCTGCTGTCCAAGAATCGGATCGGATTGCTGCGCGCGTAGCGATACAGGTTCGAACCGTCGATCAGTCCTGCTGGATCGGGGCTGATCCACCGTCCGATCCATGCGGCGTAGTAGCGCGCGCCGTGGTACGAAAAGCCGGTCTCCTCGTCTCGTTCCTTGTTGGTGTATCGGTATCGCTTGAGCGGCACCTCCAGCCCGTTGCTGGTGGCTTGGTAGGACGTCGTGCCGTACGGGTGATACTCCTCAAACGAGATCAGCCGGGCTTGCTCGTCCAATTCCAGAGTGGCTGATTCCAGATGATTGCCAAGTTGGAAACGTACAACCGGCTCCGGCTGTGCTTCGTTCCCCAGGATCCGGGTCTCGACGAGGGCGATGCGCCGTTTGTCATCGGCGACATGCAGTGTCTCCCTGGCTGATACGATAGCAACACCGGAGCCGTCGTATTCCCGGTACACCTCGAAATCGGAAAGGTAGATGCGCTCTTTCTGCCGCGTGCCGCTCTGCCGCTCGATCACCTTGCGCACCCGCTGACCGGCACCGTCGTAGACGTAGTAGGCCGTCCCACCGCCGCCGAGATCTACTTGATGGAGCTGATCCGTGAAGTCCCAGCCTATCTGGGCCAGATGCGGCATGCTTACCACGCTCCCGTGCGCGTCGTAAGCAAACGTGTCGGCCTCGTCGCCAACGACCGACCGTGACAGCCGATTGCTGACCTGGCCGGCCTCAAGCAGACTCGCCTCGTCATACTCGTGACGGCGCGTCCAGTTGCCGTCCTCTGCTCGATGCACCAGGCGCATGAAGTTGCCGACGGCGTCGTATTCGTAGTGTTCGGTGTAGTTGCGCATCGCCTGGCCGTCGTGTGGGTGCGTCAAACCGGCACTGGCCGCATCGTTCCAGCTCGTCTGCGGCCGGCCCAACTGGCCGCGGTGTTCGCGTCCGGTCGCCTCGATCAGCCGCGCGATCGCGTCGTAGCGGTAGTCGTTGTGCGGCTCGACGACTTGGCCGTCGAAGAAGATCGTCTGTTGTGCATCATCGCGGATGTTTGTGATGTTCCCGGCGGCGTCGTATGTGTAGTGGAGATTCTGCAAGCCGCAGCGCTGTCCAACCGGTGCAATCTGGGGTGCCGCGAACGCCGGTGGCGGATCACCGCCGCAGTCGGCGCTGAACGAGGCGCCGCGGCGAGAGTAGAGGTGCCTCAGGCGGAACGTTTCGGGATCGTAGCGATAGCGCGTCTCGACGCCGTTGCCATAGCCGATACGAATGCGCTGCCCCTTGGCGTCGTAGTCGA
Source organism: uncultured Steroidobacter sp. (assembly GCA_964492345.1). Classification (GTDB taxonomy): domain Bacteria; phylum Pseudomonadota; class Gammaproteobacteria; order Steroidobacterales; family Steroidobacteraceae; genus Steroidobacter. Next base: position 11,575 of record CAZBKC010000027.1, read on the forward strand.
CGTGCGTGACATACGGCGTCCACCGGGGCTGTCCGTCGGCCTGCTCTCCGCGCAGGTTGACGTCGACCGACTCGAGCAGGCCGGCTTCGTTGAAGCTGCGGCGCACCACGCTGGAGTCCGGCATCATCTGTGTCACCGGCCGGTTCAGCGCGTCAAAGGTCGTGCTGCTGATGTAGGTCTCGCCTACCGCGGGCGTGCCGGCCCAGTCGAGAATGCCTTTGTAGTCTTGCGCCAGCGTACGGCTGCTGCTGAGCAAGTTGCCCTTGAAGTCATGGCCGTGGCTCGTGACGAAGCCCGCACTGTCGCACAACCGGAACACTCGGCCGCGCAGGTTCAGCGTCTCGGCGTCGGGCAGGCCTTCGCCGTATTCGGTCTTCTCGAACAGCATCGATCCGTCGAGCGTGCGCGAGTCCGACCGCGCCGGGTCGCTGCCCGCGACGACACGCCTGATGGGCCGGCGCAGCGCGTCATATTCTGTCCTGACGGCGTGGCCGCGATGGTCCCATGCGCGAATTGGCTTGCCGCTCACGTCGTTCAAAGCCCATCGTTCGCCGGCTTCCATGCTCGCCTGATTCACGGGGCCACCGAGCATGTCGTAGGAGAACCGCATTACGGTGCGGCCCTTGGCATCGGTAACTTCGCGCTGGTTGCCTTCGATGTCGAGCATCACGCGCGTTGCGTAGAACTCCTCGATCGGCGCTTCGGCCTCCGGCGAATCACTGTGTTTGTAGCGGTTGTACGCGATGGTCAGCATGGTCCGGCCCAGCGAGTCGGAGTGGGCGATGGTCGGCGTGTTCGCATGCACCGCGGCCTTGCGTGCGGCCGCCTGCTCTTGCGGGCCAAGTCCGCCGCCATCGCGTTTGCCGTGCCAGGTGGGAAGGAACTCGGCCTCGGGCAGTTGCCTGAAGAACGCGCCCACGTCGGCATCCGTGCGCGGGTCGGCGACGAGCACCGTGTCGCTCGCCTCCCATTTCACCTGGCGCCACGGATCGAATACCACCTTGTCCCAGGCGTTGTCGGGGTACAGGGTGGCGACGACGCGTTCGACCGGGTCGTAGAAGTGGATCGGGCTGACGCCGACGATCCGGGCGAATTCGAAATCGTGGCTGGCGCTGAAAAACGGTTCGTACTGGCGAACCGGCTTGGCCTTGTTGTTGAGAACGGTCCAGCCGCTGCCAACCCACCGCGGGGTCACGACGGGACCGCCGACCTCGACTGGCCCGGGCTCGGCCTGGATCTTCTTCTGAATCTCCCGGCCGAAGCCGTCGCTGTAGCCCACACTGACTTGGACCGGCGAAACTTCGCTCGACGCAAGATCGCTGACGTGCTGCTCGCGCGCGAGGCCTGCAACGAAGACCGGCCGGGTGGCGTCACCGACGCGGTAGTAGCGGTCGACATCATGGACGACACGTGTGGTCGCGCCGCCGAGCAGGGCGGTGGCCTGGCCGCGTGGATCGGCGAAGAACGCATCGATCTGCTCCTGACTCAGGTCCGGCACGAAGTCCTGCAACGAATCACCGAGCGCTTCTGCGGTTTTCCCCATTGCCGCTGTGCCGGCGACGAACCCCAACACGTCGAACGAAGCGGCGCTCCGATTGCCGTTTGGATCGGTCGTCAGGGTCGGTTGCAGCACGCGGTAGTCGATACGGTGCTCTATGGTGCCATCGCCGCCGCGCTCGCCCGCGGTGACCTTGTTCTGCAGCGCATCTTCGGTTTCGAGTTCCAGCAGGTCGTAGCCGTCGTAACGGACCCGAGCCTCATTGTGAAATGGATCGCGGAAGCGACACGGCCTGAAGAAATGCTGGCGGGCGAGGGCGATCTCTTGTGCGGCAGTCGCTCCCGACGCAGGATCAAGGAAAACACGGCCGGACGGCTTCCACCAGCCCGCATCACCCTCGACCTGAACGTAACCGCCTTCAGCAAGGGCAGCCCCCAACTGCGCTTCGGTGAGCTTGCCGCTCGCTACATACGTCACCCGCGCGAGGCCCGGCGTGAACGCCTTCGAGTAGCTCTCGAAAGGCAGTGCGAGCGATTCGAGCTCACCTGCGGCAAGCGAGCCGGCGAGGTCGTCGCGGCGATAGAGGGTGCGCGTGTGTTCGATCAGGCGCCGGTAAGGATGGTCCTGAATTGCGCCGGAGGCAGCCACGTCCTCGTAGGGAAGGTCGTGGTCGCCATCGGCGGCCCGTTTCAGCGCTAGCTGCAGCGCGTGGAAGCCGAAGAGGTTGTCCGGCTGATCCGGTGCGACCCTGATGATCTCGTAGCTTCGGGCCTCGGCAGGAAGCGGGTTGCGATAGCTGACACCATCGTCGAGCGCATTGGTGTAGTCAGCCTCCGTGTACGTGATCAGAGTCGTGCGCTGCTTCTGTAGGTCTTCTGCGGACAGCAGCGGATCGTCGACCTCATGGCGGCGGCCATAGGCAATCGCCGCCGTCCGCAGCACGTTGCCGTAGCCGTCGGTCGCGAGCGTGACGGCGTGCGTGATCCGTGGGTCGGTTCGCTTGGTTCCGCCGACGTCGTACAGCTTGCGCTCGTATTGGAGCGTGAACGTCTCGCGGGCATGCGTGAAGAACACGGCGTGCCGGCTGGAGCGGTTCGGCTGTAGAAGTTCGATCGTGTAGTTGTTCTCCGTCACACGGTAGGGAAGCTCTTCCACCTCGCTGCCGTCGCTGGCGTAGACCTCCTGTCGCAGCATTGCTCCCTTGAGCGCGCGGCACGATTCACGCACTTCCTCGGTGGTGAGGCGCCAGGGCTGCTCGCTACCGTCGCGACTCTTGAGCGTGGTCGGCGGCAGCATGTCCGGCAGCAGCGGCACGTCCTCGTCGTGGAAGTAGGCGCGCGCATAGCGACGCTCGATCCTCTCGCCGTTGATGAAGGCGCCGGTGTGGAACCACGTCTTGGTCAGGACCGGAGGCACATGGGAGGCGGCATCGAGGTTCACCGCGTCGGGAAAGGCGTCGCTTGCGCTGAGCGCCGCGAACTCCTCGGTGTCGAACTGCTCGACCATGCCGAAACCACGGAACTCGCGCTCGGCACCGTCGAAATAGCCGTCGTGATAGGCATGACGCGTCACGAAGCGATTGCGGCTGATGCGGTCGAGCGTTTCGACGCGTTCGACGACATGCACCGGGAAGGGCAGACGCGTGACCCACGGTCGCCCTTCGCGCCTGTCCTTGAGGTAGAAGTACGTCGAGGGCGCGTAGTGCACCCGTGTTTCGGCGCCGAGGTTGTTGCGGGCCGAGGTCAGCAGGTGCGGCTTGCCGTCGGCCATCAGCGGCAGGTACTTCATGGCGCTGCGGCCCGACCCCTTGAGCGGTGAGGACCAGACGAGACAGGCCGTACCGTTGCCAAGCAGATCGACGGCTGCGACGGCCGCGACGTTGTCCACGTTGGGGAATGTGGCAAATTCGTGGACGCCGCTCCAGCCGTTGCCGGACAGGTTGAACCAGAAGCGGATTCGATCGCGACCGAGATAGATGATGTCCGTGACGCCCGAGCCGTCGATGTCGGCCAGGCGAAGGCGGCGCGGGTCGAACTGGTCGGGTGAGTCGAACCACGGCGCCCCGTCCATGGCCACCTTGGCGCCGAACCGGCCGTAGCCGAGGTTGGGCCAGTAACACACCTCGCCGTTGCGGGTGCGCACGATGTCGCTCAAGCCATCGCCCGACATGTCCGCGAGGAGGATCGTCTCGGAACCGTCGGCGAACACGACGCGCGGGCCGCGTTCGTCGTCGGCTGCCGCGTCGACGGTTTGCGATGGGCCGAACCCTGTTTCGGCCAGTGACGCGTGCCAGGTCAAGGCGTGGTCTTCCGCCAGGAGGATGTCGGCGTGACCGTCGCCGGTCAGATCGACGAAACGCAGGTTGGGATCCGCCCACGCCACGTTGGGCATCGAGTCGAAGGCGCGGAACGGAGTCCAACCGCGGTCGTCGTCGCGCTCGTGGAAGCCCGACAACGGCGGCGCCATCGTCACCAGGTCGAGCTGACCGTCGCCGGCGAGGTCGAGGAACTGTCGCCGAGCGGCGGTCGGCATGCTGTCGGCGGGCAGCCGCTCGATCCTTTCGACCGGTGCGAGGCGCGCAGACGGGGCGTCCGTCGCAGCGTCCCGTGTCAGCATCGATTCATTGCGCTTGTAGAACCACCCGGCCGCCGCCTCGGTCAGGACTCCGGTCAGGCCCTCGCCGTCGAGGTCGAGCCATTGGTGGGCAGCGCCCGTGACGCCGTCCGGAAGATTGTCGAGACTGTCGCCTTCGACATCGTGGATCTGTTTGCCGACGACAGCCTGGCTGTAACCGAAGTCGATGGGCGGCAGCGACTTACGGAGATAGCCGGTCTCGCTGCGCCGGTAGGCCGTGATGCTGACGGCGGTCAGGAACGACGCAACGGGATTGTTCTCGCGATACGCGAAGTCGGTAGAGTGCACCAGGCAGTCCGACCCGACACCAGCCTCGTCCGGGAAGTGATGGAACATGAGAATGCGCCGGCACAGCCGGCAGGTGCGCAGCTCGAACCCGGGCCGATGGCTCGAGAACGGATCGATTCGACACGACCACGTGCCGGCATCGTCGGGACGTGGCGCGTCGGCGTCGTGTTCGCCGTAGTCCAGCACCACCTCGAACAGCCATTGGGCGTCAGCCAACATGGTGGCGGAGAGGAAGGGCGGGCGACGACCGTTCTCGTCCAGCAGCGGCGATCGGTTGCCGTATCGGATGCGCTTGATGTGCCGTTGTGCGGTGCGCAGCGCACTGTCATGGCCGCCGCGATTGTGCTCGCAGGATTGCGAAAGGTCTACGGCCGCACCGTCTTCTGGCTTGTATTCGTAAAGGATGGCATTGCCCCGGTCGTCACGGGTCTCGCTGATCAGCCAGCTGTAGACCCGACGAGGATCGGCCGGATCGGCGATTCGCGAATTGACGTCCGGCCCGTAGAGAGTGAGGACGTTGTCGCGCGACAACGCGCGCCAATGCACGTCCCCGTCGCTGTGCCGTGTCCACCGCTCGATGCGCGCGAAGGCTGCCTCGATGCGTGGGCGATAGCGGTGCACCGTGTAGCCGGGCACGCTCGTTTGATCTTCGAACTTCTCCCCGCCCGCCTCCAGTTCCGGCACAAGGTCCTCGGCGCCCGACAGTATGAAGACGTCGGACTCCTCGGTATCGCGATAGCGCGGCAAGCCCTTGTCGGTCTTGCGGGTGATGGCAGGCCGGCTGAGCGTCCAGCCGAAGCCGAACACACCGTTACCGGCGCCGGAATCGTAGGACAGCGAAAGCTGTGGCCCGAAGTCGGCGCGGCCGGGCGAGGTAGCGATGGGTACCGTCATCGAGCCGGTGCCGGT
>CAZBKC010000027.1:16913-17578 GCA_964492345.1 uncultured Steroidobacter sp.
GTGACCGGGTTGGCGGTGAATTTTTCGCCGATTCCACGGACCGCGCCGCCGCCCTTAGGAAGGGAAATCGACGGGGCCACAAAAGGACTCGGAGATTCTGCCGGGGCTGCGGCCATCGAAACCGGGTGCGATTCGCTGCGCGATGCGCCCAGGCGTCCCCGTTCGAGGGATTCCACACCAACCCCCTGCTTCTCGGGTGCGACGCCTTGCAGTATCTCAGTCTGTGGCAAGACCTGTACTGAGTATTCGACTACTCTTTCGGCGACCGAGAAGGGTCGCAGTTTGTTCGCCCAGTTCACGGTTGCCCCCTTGACCCTGGCTGGGAGCAGAGCACTGATTCGATCTCATCAAGTGCTGCACTGTTGCCCTGCAGACTGCCGTGCTTGTCAACGCGCCCCTGATCGAATTGCCCTCAAGCGACATACCTTTCGGAAGAGACGCGGCCGACACGGTGCCATCGCCGGCACGGTTGTCCGCACGAGGAGATCTGAAACCTCGTAGCGATCGCCGGACTGTTGGGTAGTGCACGCGGCGTGCGGACAGGAATCACCGACGCAGCGTTCATCGATGAGGCGGATGAGGCTCTCGGGGATTACTTGCTAGAGCACCTTGGTCGGAATGGGCGACCACCCACGCATCGATTTGGGTCCAGATTCGTTCCAGCC
>CAZBKC010000028.1:0-17410 GCA_964492345.1 uncultured Steroidobacter sp.
TGTTCGCAAGTCCCCTTGCTACGGTGCTTGCTACGGCGGAACCCTCCAAGTGTTCAAACAGCAAGGCTATTTCTCGGTCCGCGTCCACGTCCCCGACGATCTGCGAAGCATGGTCGGCCGCTGCGAATTGTGGCGGTCAACTCAGACCGCAGACCGCAGACCGGCGACAGGCCAGACTACGGGGCGCGCTCTGGAGGCATCATCCAGGCACTGAGTGCGCATGACGCCGATCTCGATTTCCACCATGTTGAGCCAGCTGGCGTGCTTGGGAACGTAGTGGAACTCAAGCTTGCGCAGAACCCGCCGCGCCTCCTGCGCAGCAAAGCTGTTGTACAGCGAGGCGGCCGAGTGAGTGGAGAGATTATCGAGCACCACCCGGATTTTCTCGGCACTGCAGTAGTGTCGATCCACCAGATCGCGCATGCACTCGGCAAAGTCCTGCCCGGTGCGACGATCGGTCACTTTGACATGCCGCCAGGGCCGATGAACATCGACCATGACGAACAGGTTCGCCGTACCGTTACGTCGGTACTCGCTATCGTAGCGCTGCACCTGTGCGATCGGTTCGCGCACTTCGCCGATTAACTGCTGGGGACTTTCGTCAAAGCTCACCACCGGATGATTCGCATCGGCGGCTTCGGCGTATAAATCCAGCACATCTTCCATCCGCGCCACGTACTCACCATCCACCTTCGCAATACACCACATCTTGCGCTGCCAAGGCTTCAACTCGTTCTCATGCAGCCGCCGCCGGATCGTCTCGCGCGAGAGCATGGCGTGTTCGGTCAGCTCCACCATCCGTCCCGCCAACAACTTCAGCGTCCAGCGTGCACAGCCCGCGGGGGCTTTGGAACAGGCGGTTGCCACCAATAATGCTTCCTCTTTCCCCGACAGCTTGCGGGAGTTGCCCGCGCGCGGCTCCTCGCTCAATGCCCCTTCGAGATTCGCCTCGACAAATCGCCGCCGAGTCCGATACACCGTTGAGATACCGACCCCAATATTGCGGGCAATCTCCTCGTCGATGGCTCCGCCATCCGCGGCCAGCAGGATTTGCGCTCGCTTGAGCTTACGCACCGGCTGCTCCCCGCCGCTGAGCGCGCGACCGGCCTGGATGAGTGCGCAGCAGTACCAAGCGTTCCCGCAGCTGCGAAACAGCTCCGGCTGTTGTCCCAAGATGTCAAAGCTGTGGCCCTTAATGTCAAGTCTGGTGAGGGGACTTGATCGTACCTTTCGCTGGCGGTTCGAGCGCTTGCGACGTATCCGCGTCGTAAGCGGCATTGACGCCGTCGGCACTAATCAGCCTTTTCGGCTGCATATGGCCGCATCAGCCTAACTGACGCAGGAGACTCAGATGGCATTACGGGGATCTCGAGTTTTTCGTTGCGATAGCCGCAGGCTTTCGCTTGTCCTATTGGGGGCGACGCTGGGCGCCGGTCATCCACTGAGCGCCAGCGCCCAGGAGGAGGGGAGGCTGGAAGAAGTCATAGTGACGGCGCAAAAGCGTGAGCAGTCGCTGCAGGATGTGCCCATGGCCGTTTCTGTGTTGAGCGGCAGCGCCTTGCTCGACGCGGGCGTCCAGACAATGAGCGACGTCTCTCATCAAGCTCCGGCGTTCGAGATGCAGTCGAATACGGCCCCGGTCATGACGGGCTTCCGAATTCGCCGCGTCGGCAACCTTGGCAACATCCCCACCTTCGAGCCGGCGGTCGGCTTGTTCGTCGACGGCGCTTTCCGCTCGCGCACAATTTTCGGTGCGACCGACCTCTTCGACATCGACCGCATCGAGATTCTGCGTGGCCCGCAGAGCACCCTGTACGGCAAGAACACGACGGCCGGCGTGATCGGTATCTACACCGCCCCGCCGACTGATGTGTATAGTGCGCGCGGCGAAGCCTCCTTCGGAAATATCGAGGGGGGCGATGGCGACGCCGCATCGTCACAGGTCAAAGCCAGCCTGTCCGGACCGCTGGGAGGCAGCCTGAGCGGCAGCCTGGGCGGGTCCTACACCTACAACGATGCCACCTTCGGCGAGGCGCTGACCAACAGCGGCGAACCAGCCAATGACACGAACCGATATGCGGTGCGCGGCCAGTTGCAATGGGATGCTACCGATGCGCTCAACCTGCGCCTGATCCTGGGCGCCGTCCGCGAAGATGACGATAAAGAAACGGCCGATATCAGTTACGACCCCGCCGGCTTTCTGTCCAACATCGTGCTGCCAGCCTGGCGCGCTGCGGGCGTGAGCGATACCTGTACCGACAACGATCCTCGCAACCGGATCACGTGCGTCAACCAGGCGCTGACGACCGATCTCGATGCGCAGGAGGCGACGTTGCTCGCGAAGTACTCCTTCGACAATGGCTGGACGCTGAACACGATCACCTCCTGGGATTACTTCCTGTTCAAAGGCACGCAGGATGACGTTGGCCAGGCGGCGGCGCCGTTGCTGCAATTTCATGACCGACAGGAGAGCGAGTCGTTCCAGCAGGAAGTGCGCCTAGAATCGGCAAGCGACCAGACGCTCAGCTGGCTTGCCGGCGCGTTCTATTACACCAACGAATTCGTGCGCGGTGACGATAAAAATCCCGTCACGTTCTTAGGTGATGTGTACAGCAGTCATCCGGCCGTCAGCGCCATCAATCAGGCGCTGCTGAGGACGCCGTTCCCGCTGCCGATCGCGACGCCCGGCCAACTCGGGTTCCTCGCCTCCAACCTCGATACCGAATACGTTGGCGTGTACGGCCAGACGACCTGGAATCTGAGCGAGCAGTTCCTCATCACCGGCGGTGTGCGCTGGCAGGAAGAGACTAAGGAAGGAAATATCCGTCAGTGGGTGAACGATCCCTCGCCCAGCATCATTTCGCTGCTCCTGTCGCCCGCAGCGGTGAGCGCCAACGGTCTTGAGCGCGATACCAGTGAAGTGAGCTGGTCCGTGACGCCGCAGTGGCACATTACGCAGGACGCAATGCTGTTTGCGACCGCCGCGCACGGCTTCAAGTCGGGTGGATTCAATATCGGCTTCGGACGCGTGCCCATTGCCCAGCGCGAGTTTGGCGACGAGGACATCATGCACTACGAGGTGGGCGCCAAGTTCGACCTGCTGAACGGCCGCATGCGACTAGCGGCGAACGTGTTCAACACCATTTACGACGATTACCAGGACGCCGCCTTCGTCGGCGGGCAATTCAATGTTGGTAACGCCGAACGGGCGAAGCTCGAAGGCGCCGAGCTGGAAGGCGCGCTGCTGATTGGCGAGAGGCTCCACGCCGATTTCGCGGTGTCTTACGCCGATCTCGTTTACGAGAAGAATACCCGCGGGCAGTGCTATCCGGGACGCGCCGCCGACAGCCCGACCGCGCCGGGCGCCTGCGATCTGAGCGGCGAGCATCCGGTGAATGCGCCTGAGTGGAAAACGCATCTTGGATTACAGTACGAACAGCCTGTGAGCTGGGGCGAACTCTTCACGCGCGCGGACTGGTCATGGACGAGCGAGTACAACACGAGTTTCTCGGCCGATCCGCGCCTGAAGCAGGATGCGTACAGCTGGGTGAACTTGCGCGCCGGGATGCGCTGGAGCAATTACGAGGTCGCCTTGTGGGTTGACAACCTGACCGATGAAGCGGTCGTCAACCTCAACCCAGTCCTGACGCTCTACGCCGGCGATGGCAGCTACCAGAGTTACCTGCAGCCGCCGCGCTCCTATGGCGTGACGTTCCGCGTCAACCTCTGATCGGGCCTACGCGGTCCTCCGCTTCGCAGGCTGAGGACCGCTTCGGTGCAACACGCGCTGCCGCGATCTCGCACCTGGAGGCCAATTCTCGCAGCAACGACGCCCGACCTGGCACGGTCGAGGAGACAGTATTGGCGCTTCATCAGCGTACGGTCGAGGCAACCGTGGCGGACGCAACTCTGGGGGACGCAACCCGGGCGGGCGTAACGCGCAGCTACGCCTGGATCGTCTTCGCATTGACGTTCGGACTGCTCATCTCCGACTTCATGTCGCGGCAGGTTCTGAACGCCGTCTTTCCGCTCCTTAAGGCTGAATGGGGGTTGTCGGATGCACGCCTCGGCTTGCTGAGCGGCGTTGTTGCGCTGATGGTCGGTCTGCTGACGTTTCCGCTGTCGCTGGTGGCGGATCGATGGGGACGGGTGCGCAGCCTCACGTTGATGGCAGCGCTGTGGAGTCTTGCGACGCTCGCGTGCGGCCTTGCCAGAAACTTTGAACAGATGTTCCTGGCGCGGCTCTGCGTCGGCATCGGCGAGGCTGCGTATGGCAGCGTTGGCGTCGCCGTCGTGCTGAGCGTCTTTCCCGCGCATCTGCGCGCTACCGTGACCGGCGCGTTCATGGCCGGTGGGGTATTCGGTTCCGTGTTGGGGATGGCGGCCGGCGGCGTCCTCGCGGAGCGGTTCGGGTGGCGCTGGTCGTTTGCCGGCATGGCACTCTTCGGTCTCGCGCTCGCCGCTCTGTATCCGATGATCGTGCGTGAGTCTCGCATTGCGCTGACAGCGAGTTCGCACGCGGGCGCTGCACGTAAGGACGTCGCGCAAATACCAAATGCAAATTTCAGATCGCCGCTGGCAACCGTGTTTGCGACGCCTTCAGTGATCAGCGCCTATGTCGGCAGCGGGCTGCAGCTTTTCATCGGCGGCAGTCTAATCGCGTGGATGCCGAGCTATCTGAACCGCAACTACGGCATGGGTCCCGATCAGGCGGGCGTCATGTCGGCCGCCCTCGTGTTGTGCAGCGGCGCCGGGATGGTCGTCTGCGGCTTGATCAGCGACCGGCTTGGCAGGAACTCGCCGCCGCGCAAGCTGTCTTTCGCGATCGCGTTGTGCCTGCTCTGCTTCGTGCTGCTGTCAGTCGCGTTCTACCTGCCCACAGGTGCGGTCCAGCTCGCGACGATCGCCGCCGGCATGTTCGTTGCCGCGGGGACCGCAGGGCCGGCGGGCGCGATGGTGGCCAACCTGACGCACGTCGCGATCCACGGCACGGCGTTCGCGACGCTGACACTCGCAAACAACCTCCTGGGCCTCGCGCCGGGACCTTTCGTGACCGGCGCACTGGCGGATCGTCTGGGCCTGCAAACCGCGCTGCAGGTGATCCCCTGCGTCAGCCTGGCCGCGGCGCTCGCCTTCCTGCTCGGCAAGCGTTACTACGAACGCGACGTGCAGCGCGTGCGCGCTTTCATGCTCGGCGGCGCCACGGGCGTGCACTGAAAATTCATGCCGGAACGCATAGAAGTGCCGCCTGGGAAGTTGCCTGACATCGGCGGGCGCGCGTGGCTGCGCGTCGATGGAGGCGGCATCGCGTTGTTCAATATTGAGGGAGTTCTCTACGCCATCGACGACAGCTGCCCACACGCCGGATCTTCCTTACTTAGCGGCAGGCTGAACGGGCGCACGGTGCAGTGCCCGGCGCACGGCCTGCGCTTCGATCTCGTCACGGGCTGCATGTCTGGTGGAAGTCTTGCTGTGAGGGCGTATCGGGTGGAGATTTGCGACGGTCGGACCTTTCTCATGCCGGCCATGGCCGAGTCCTCGTGTTGAGTAGCCGCGCCTACGTCGGCGCGCTGGATGATCGCGTCCGTAGATCGCTGCCCGGCGTGGTTGCGAGTCTCGTTATCGCGGCGGCTGCGACCTTTCTTTCCGAGCACTATGGCGCGCCCGTCATGCTGTTTGCGTTGCTGCTCGGCATGTCGATGAACTTTTTGTCGACGCAGGATCAGTGTCGGCCCGGGATCGAATTCGCGGCGCGCGAGGTGCTGCGAGTGGGCGTCGCCCTGCTCGGTATGCGCATTACGCTCGGTCAGATCGCTGCGCTCGGCTGGCGCCCGATCCTCCTGGTGATCGCTTCGGTGGTAATCACGATTTTCGTGTCGGTGGTCGCCGCGCGTGCGCTGGGATTTCGCAGACCGTTCGGACTGTTGACCGGGGGTGCTACCGCGATCTGCGGCGCGTCCGCTGCCCTCGCCCTGGCGGCGGCGCTGCCAGCCCATCCCGACAAGGAGCGTGCCACATTGTTTACCGTCATCGGCGTCTCCGCGCTGTCGACGCTTGCGATGATCGTCTATCCCATGATTGTTCACGTCCTCGATCTCGGGCCGCAGGCGGCGGGCGTGTTTCTCGGCGCGACCATTCATGATGTGGCGCAAGTCGTCGGCGCCGGCTACGGCGTCTCGCAGGTCACGGGCGACACGGCGACCGTCGTGAAGCTCATGCGCGTCGCCATGTTGCTCCCCGTGATCGTCTGCGCCGCAATGATCACGCGCGCACACGGTGGCGGGCCGACCGCTCACCGACCGCCCTTGTTGCCTTGGTTTGCGGTGGCGTTCATCGCCTTCGTGGCGATCAACAGCACGGGCTGGGTGGCGCCGATGGTGCGAGCGCTGGGCAGTGACGCATCGCGTTGGTGTCTGGTAATCGCGATCGGCGCCATTGGCATGAAGACCGAACTGAAACAGCTGGTCAACGTCGGCCTGCGGCCGGTTGCGCTGATGATCGGCGAAACGGTATTCCTCGCGCTGCTCGTGCTGGCGCTGCTGCACTGGGGTTTCTAATGGAGCCGAACCAACACGGGCCATTGATGGGCAGGGCGCGATCGTGACGGGTGCTGGGCGAGGGATCGGAAGGGCCATCGCCCGGGCCTACGCCGCAGCGGGAGCGAGTCCGACGCCGGTCACTGAGGCGTACGCCTGCCTTGCGCTCGTGCTTCGCTGGGGCTGGTGCCGAAGCGCTTTTTGTACCAGCGAGAGAAGGCGCTCAGCTCGGAATAGCCTAACATCGCGGCAACCTCCTGCAGGGTTTGCCTTCCGGCGGCGCTTACGAGGCGTAGTGCGAGCTCCTCGCGCACCGAATTGAACAATCCCGAATAGGAGGTTCCCGAGGCGGCGAGCTGGCGGTGTATGGTCCTGCGGTTCACGCCGAGGCTTCGCGCGATACGGTCGATCGAACAGCGTCCGGTCGGCATCTCGAGGTGGATCAAATGCTGGATGCGGGCAGCCAGGTTCACGCCGGTATGCTCGACGATCGATTCCAGGTACCGATGCGCATACCGGGCGAGATCGGCGTTGGCAAGCCGGTTGCGCGCGTCTAGATCGGCCGAGTGCATGACCAGCGCGTTGTACTCCTGCCCGAACTTGACGGGGCACCTGAAGAACAGTCGGTGCGGTCGCGGATTCTTCGGCGCGGCGTGTTGAAACAAGACCTGCTGCGGGAACCACGTCTCGCCGAGGAAGGCCTGCAGAATTCTCAGGGCGACTCCGACGGCAACCTCGGTCGACACCGGTATCTCCATTGGCTTACCGATGCCGGGGATCACAAAGAGCGTCGCAACCCCAGAATCTTCGCTCAACCGATTGTGTACCGCTTCGTTGTGCATATACATGAACCGTGTGATGACCTGCAGAGCGCTGCGTACTGTCGGCTCATCGCGCGCGGCGAGTCCGACAGGGCCCATGATCGAAAAGGCGCGCACCGACGCGAGCCGCAAGCCCAGATCGCGCGCATTCGCCTTCTGCGCGGACTGCTCGAACAGGCGAAACACCGCTTCGGCCGGAACGAGACGGTCCGGATCGTTCAGGCAGGTGGGGTCCAGTCCTGAGGCTCGCATCATCGCGACCGGATCGAGTCCGAGAGAGAGCCCAATCTCGCGATAACCTTGGAGGGCCGCGCTGCGAATTTGCGGTTGCATCTCGGTTCGATTCCTTGCTGCTGTCCAGCCGATCACGCCGTTGTCCCAAGATGTCAAGGTATGGCCCTGAATGTCAAGACCTGTGGTGGGACTTGATCGTACCTTTGGCTTGCGGCGCGAGCGTTCGCGACAGTACCCAGGGTCGTGAGCGGCAGTGACGCCGTTGGCACCCGCTTGCAGCAGAGGACGTAACGATGAACTTTCTCGACGATGCATTGTTTCCCGAGAACCAGGAACCGCTGGTGATCACGGTGGCGCCCTATGGGCCCGAATGGATGCCGTCGGACTTTCCGGAAGACATTCCGGTGTCGATGGACGAACACGTGCAAAAGGCGGTGGACTGTTACAACGCGGGCGCCAGCGTGCTGCACGTGCATGTGCGCGAGCCCAACGGTCACGGCTCCAAGCGGCTGTCGAAATTCAACGAGTTGCTGGGGCGGCTGCGCGAGGCGGTGCCGAAGATGGTGCTGCAGGTCGGCGGCTCGATCTCGTTCGCTCCGGAGAACGACGGCGACCAAGCCCAGTGGCTGTCCGACGACACGCGGCACATGCTGGCGGAGTTGAGCCCCAAGCCCGACCAGGTGACGGTGGCCGTCAACGGCTCGCAGATGAACATAACCGAGCTGATGACGCCGGGCGACGTCGAGGGCACCTCGTTCCAGGACCCTGCGATATTCAATAACTATCGCGAGATGCTTCTGCCGGCGGGGCCGCAGTGGGTGGAGGAACATCTGCGGCGGCTGCAGGCGGCAGACATCCAGCCGCACTTTCAGATCGTCAGTGTTCCGCACCTGGAAACGCTGGAGCGGTTGATTCGGCGCGGGGTCTACACCGGCCCGATGAATGTCAGCTGGAATGCCACCGGCGGCGGCTTCGATGGACCCAACCCGTACAGCATGATGGAGTTCATCCGCCGCGTACCCGACGGCGCGACACTGACGCTGGAGACCTTGATGCGCAGCGTGCTGCCGATCAACACGATCGCCGTCGCGCTGGGGCTGCACGCGCGCTTGGGCAACGAGGACAACCTCTGGGCCCCCGACCGCAAGCGTAGCACCTCGGTGCAGCAGATCGAGCGGCTGGTGCGCATCGCGCGCGAACTGGGTCGCGAGGTGGCCAACGGCGAGGATGCGCGGCGCATCTACCGCATCGGCGAGCACTACGCCGATGCCGACCAGACGCTGGCCAAGCTCGGCTTCGCGCCGAATCGCAACAAGGCCCCCGGCCGCGCCGCACCGCGCCGCGTCGCGTGAGCCCGCCTCGGTGTCATTCGCGATGAATCCCTCCATCGAAGTCACCGTGGTGTTCGTCGCCGGTCTTCGCGATCGCATGCCCGACCACTGGCAAGAGTTGCTTGCTGCCAAGATACCGGGCAGCCGCATCGTCCCCGCACTGCAGAGCGACAAGCTGAGTCTGGCAGCACGCGTGTCGATGCTCGACCGGACGCTGGCGCCGATCGAAGGACCGATCGTGCTCGTTGCGCACAGCGCGGGCTCGATCATCACCGTCCATTGGGCGGCTCGTCACGAGCGACGCGTGGTTGGCGCACTGCTCGCTACACCGGCGGACCTCGAGACACCGTTGCCTCCAGGCTACCCGACGATCGACGAGCTGCGTGCGCACGGTTGGCTACCGCTTCCGAGGCAACCGTTGCCGTTTCCGAGCATCGTCGCCGCAAGCGCGAACGATCCGCTCGCTACGCCGCAAAGGATTGCCGAACTGGCGCATGCATGGGGCAGCCGCTTGGTCGAGCTCGGGCCCGTGGGTCATCTCGTGCCCGCCTCCGGCTACGGTGAGTGGCCGGAGGCGATTCGCCTCATTCGAGAACTGTTGCCGACTACCTTGGAGCTGCGAGTATGACCACGCTCACCAAAGCTCGGCTCTCCGTTGCCGCCCCGGCTGTCGTGAAGGCCACCTCGCTGACCAAGTCGCTTCAAGTCGAACTCATGACGTGCACGATTGGCGCCGAGATCGGCAATGTGCACCTGAGCGAGGCGTCGCGCGATCCCGACTTGATGCGCGAGATCCGCACGCTGCTGTTGAAGCACCGCGTTCTGTTCTTTCGCGATCAGGATATCAGCCGCGCCGAGCACGTCGCCTTTGCGCGGCAGTTCGGCGATCTCGAAGATCACCCGGTCCTCGGTAGCGACCCCGAAAACCCGGGCCTGGTCAGGATCTACCGGGACCGCAGCAGCGAGAAGGAACACTACGAGAACGCGTACCACACGGACGGGACTTGGCGGCCGAATCCGCCTTTTGGCGCCGTACTGCGCTGCATCGAATGTCCGAAGGTCGGCGGCGACACCATCTGGGTGAACATGGTGGAGGCATACGCGAACCTGCCGCAACATGTGAAGGACAAGATCGCGGATCTGCGTGCGGCACACAGCATCGAGTACACGTTCGGTGGGAAGCTTCCGATCGAGCAGCGCCAAGCGCTCGCTCGCAAGCACCCGCAGGTCGAGCATCCGGTGGTGCGCACGCATCCTGAAACCGGCGAGAAGATCCTTTTTGTCAACCCGAATGCGACGCACTTCGTCAACTACCACACCCCGAAGAACATACGCTGCGGATTGGACCTCTCGCCCGGTGCGAGCGACCTGCTCAACTACCTCATCAGCCAAGCGTCGATACCGGAGTACCAGGTTCGCTTCCGCTGGCGCCCGAACACCGTCGCGTTCTGGGACAATAGATGCACGCAGCACTACGCCGTCCAGGACTACTGGCCGGCCCCCCGGAAGATGGAGCGTGCCGGAATTGTCGGGGACGTTCCTTACTAAACCAAATAGCTCGGAAGAGCAGGAAGGAGAACATATGCGAGCAGTACGCTTACTGCCGACGCCCGCTGGCGCACGCATGGAGGTACAGGACGCACCTGAACCGGCACCACCCGCAGCGGGTCAAGTGCTTGTCAGGGTCCGGGCTTGTGGCCTCAATCGCGGCGAGCTGGCCTACGCGCAGGTGATGACCTCGGGCGAGCCGGGCATCAATGGTGTGGAGTTCGCAGGGGAAGTCGCTGCCGTCGGCGCCGGAGTCAGCCGGTGGCGGGAGGGCGATCGCGTGATGGGGCATGGCCGCAATTGCCAGGCCCAGTTTGTCGTGGCCGATCAGCTGGCGCTGATGCGGATCCCGGATCGGGTGTCGTTCACCCAGGCGGCGGCGTTCCCGAACGTGTTCATGACAGCACATGACGCCGTGGTGACCAACGGCGAACTGCGAGCCGGGGAGTCGGTGCTGGTTAACGGCGCCTCGGGCGGTGTGGCGGTGGCGGCGATCCAGATCGCGTCGTTGCTCGGTGCAAGGCCGGTGATTGCCACCTCGCGGTCCGCCGCCAAGCTCGAGCGGTTGAGGGACTTCGGCGCCACGGTACTCGTCGACGTAACACGGGGTTCGCAGATCGACGCGGTGATGGCCGCCACCGACAAGCGCGGCGTCGACATCGTCATCGACACGATCGGCGCATCGGTATTCGACGAGAACCTGCGCAGCATGGCTGTCAAAGGTCGCCTGGTCCACATTGCGCGCCTCGGTGGCAACATCGCCCAGTTCGATCTGACGCATCTCTGGCTCAAGCGGCTGAAACTGATCGGCGTGACGTTTCGCACTCGATCGGAACAGGAGCGTCTCGACCTTATCCAGGCGTGCGCGCGCGACTTGCTGCCGCTGCTCGAGGCTGGACGCATCAAGTTGCCGGTCGACCGGGCGTTTCGGATGAGCGAGGTCGTCGAGGCGTACTCGTACATGGAAGCCGATCAGCACGTTGGCAAGCTGGTACTCGAAATCGACTGAACGCTGCAGGGGCTCCATCCGATGGCTACACACAGCATCCCATCGGATGTACCCGCCTGCGATCGACGCTCGGCGTCCGGCATGCACAAATGGTCTGCGCCGTCGCGGCCATGCTGTTCCTGCTGGCCGAGCGCCAGTAGTCCCGCGACCGCAAGCGGCTTGCTGTAAAAGCACCCGACCCCGCTGTTGCCTAGGCGACAACCCCATCGTGGCATGTCGATGTATCAAGCGTCGATCCCCCGGAGAGTTCGCGTGAAAGCCGAAGCCGATTTTCTCGACAGCTGTGCTGTCACCCTCAACGACAAGTGGACATTCGATCGCGGTCGCGTCGTGATCAATGGCACACAGGCGATTGCGCGAGTGCTGCTGGCGCAAGCCGCGCTTGATCGGCGAGTCGGTCTGAATACGGCGGGCTACATTACCGGCTATCGGGGATCTCCGCTCGGCAACGTCGACACGACGCTCTGGTCGATCAGTCGTCGACTGAAGGAAGCGAACGTCGTGTTCCAGCCCGGGGTGAACGAGGATATCGCTGCCACCGCCGTGCGAGGTACCCAACAGCTCGACTCCGTATCGGGTGCGCGCTACGACGGTGTATTCGCCGCCTGGTACGGCAAAGGGCCCGGCGTGGACCGTTCGGGCGATGCGTTCAAGCACGGCAACTATGCCGGTGCCCACCGCAATGGCGGCGTCCTCGTCTTCTACGGCGACGACCATGCCGGCAAGTCTTCGACGGTTTCGCACCAAAGCGAGCAGGCGATGGCGGCGAGCCTCATACCGTCGCTCTACCCGGCTGATGTCAGCGAGATTATTTCTTACGGGCTGCTAGGCTTCGCGCTGTCTCGCTGCTCCGGCAGCTGGGTGGGCATGAAGTGCGTGAACGAGGTCGTGGAGCAGACCGCGACCGTCGATCTCGACGTCGTCGATTTCAAGCCGGTCACGCCGCCCTATCCGAACGATGTGCCCGCCGACGTCCACATCACTAGTCAAGGAAAGTACAACCCGCTCCGCGAAGAGCAGATCGTCGTGGAGCACCGGCTGCCACTGGTTCACGCCTTCGTGCGTGCCAACCGCCTCGACCGCACCGTGATCAGCGCCCCTCATCCTGGGCTCGGCCTCGTGACAGCGGGCAAAACGTTCGGCGACGTGCGCGCAGCACTGGCATTGCTCGGGTTGGATGAGCAGCGTGCAGCGCTGGCGGGCATTTCGCTCTACAAGGTCGGATGCATCTGGCCGCTGGAACCGGCAGGGCTGGCTGAGTTCGCCTCCGGGCAGAGAATGCTGCTCGTCATCGAAGAGAAGAAGAGCTTCCTCGAGCAGCAGATTGCGGCCGCGCTGATCAATCGACCCGACCGGCCACTCGTGCTGGGCAAGGTCGATGAAGAGGGCGCGGCGCTGCTCTCGGCGACGCTGCCACTCGTTCCTGGGGTAGTCGCACGTGCGATCGCAGACCGGCTCGAGCGTCTCGGCCTGCTGAGCGATGACGTGCGTGCCGCGCGCGATGCCCTTGCCGTACCCGCGATGGCCGTACCCGCAATAACCAGGCCGGTCGTGCCCAAGCGAACGCCATATTTCTGCTCCGGCTGCCCGCACAACCGCTCCACTCGGATTCCCGATGGCAGCATCAGCATGACGGGCATCGGGTGCCACACAATGGTGAACTTCGTCCGGCCGGAACAGGCACTGCTGCCGACACAGATGGGCGGAGAAGGCGGCAACTGGCTTGGCCTGGCCCCCTTCACGGACACTGCCCATGTGTTCCAGAACATGGGCGACGGAACTTATTACCATTCCGGACTGCTGGCGATCCGTGCAGCAGTCGCCGCACAAGTCAACATCACTTATAAGATCCTCTACAACGATGCCGTCGCGATGACCGGCGGGCAGCCCGTGGACGGGCCGATCTCCGTGGCGCAGATCGCGCGGCAGGTGCGCGACGAAGGCGTGAAGCGGATTTTCGTACTCAGCGACGATCCATCGCGCTATGCGGGCGACCCGGAGTTGCCGGCTGGCGTCACCGTGCGACATCGTGACGTGCTCGACGAGGTTCAACGCGAACTGCGCGAGACGGCCGGCTGTACCGTGCTTATTTATGAACAGACCTGCGCTGCCGAGAAGCGCCGGCGTCGCAAGCGCGGCACCTTTCCCGACCCCGCCAAGCGGCTATTCATCTCGAAGGCGGTCTGCGAAGGCTGTGGCGACTGCTCGGTCCAGTCCACCTGCGTCAGTCTCGTGCCGGTCGAGACCGAGTTCGGACGCAAGCGCGCGATCGATCAGTCGAGCTGCAACAAGGACTATAGCTGCCTCAACGGCTTCTGCCCGTCGTTCATCACTGTCTATGGCGCAGAACCGCGCAAGCCTGAGGGAGTGCACGTGGACGAGGGCGCGCTCGCGGCACTGCCAACTCCGTCGCCTGCGCCGCTCGGCGACGGCTTCAACTTGATGATCGCCGGGATCGGTGGCACCGGCGTGGTGACGGTGGGAGCGCTCATCGGCATGGCGGCGCACATCGAAGGTTACGCCATGTCGCTGTTCGACATGACTGGCCTCGCCCAAAAGAACGGAGCGGTCTACAGCCACGTGCGGATTGCAGCGACGCCGCAGGGAATCCGCTCGCAGCGGATCGCCCGGGAGGAAGCCGACCTTATCCTCGCCTTCGACGTCGTCGCCGCATTGGCACCGGAGGCGGCGGACACGATCAAGCTCGGCCGTACTCATGCGATTGCCAACACCGACGTTTCGCCGACCGTTGCCTTCCAGTTCGATCGCGACTTCGCTGCCGACCCGAGTCTGCTGCTTGCTGGCCTGCGTCGCGCAGCGGGTTGCGACGCTGTGATGACGGTCGATGCCTCGGCAGTGGCGCTTGCCATTCTCGGCGACACGATCGGCACCAACCTGTTCATGGTGGGCGTCGCCGCGCAGCGCGGGTTCCTGCCAGTCGGCATCCGCGCGATGGAGCAAGCCGTTGCCTTGAATGGCGTCGCGGTCCCTTTCAACTTGCGGGCGTTCCGGCTTGGCCGGCTATTCGCCGCCGATCCTGAACAGGTATTGACGCTGGCCAAGGGCGCTCGCATCGATCGCTCCGCCTTGCCACAGACCTTCGAAGAGGTGATGGAGCATCGCGCTGCTCATCTGCGCGAGTATCAGGGTGAACGCCTGTCTGAGCGCTATCGCACGCTGGTCGAGCGGGTACGCCAACGAGAAGCCACGGTGATGCCGAGCTCAAACGCGCTGGCGCTGGCGGTCGCGCGAAACTATGCGAAGCTGCTCGCCTATAAGGACGAGTATGAAGTCGCGCGGTTGCTGACCCAGCCGGCTCTGCGGGAGGAGATCGCTCGAACCTTTGCCGATGGCGGCCGGATCGCGCTCAACCTGGCGCCACCGATCTTTGCGGGGCGCCTCATCAACGACCGACCGCGCAAGCGGGAATTCGGGGCTTGGATGCTCGTTGTGATGCGCGTGCTTGCGCGGCTGCGCAATCTACGCGGGACATGGCTCGATCCGTTCGGTCGCACTAGCGAGCGTCAGATGGAACGCGCGCTGATCACCGACTACGAGCAGCGCATCGAGCGCGTGCTCGCCGGGTTGGTGACTGAAAATCACGCGGCAGCAGTGCGCCTGCTCTCGCTTGCCGACAGCGTTCGCGGGTTCGGGCCGGTGAAGGAGGCGGCTGTCGAGACCTATCGCCGTCAGGTCGACGCGGCCGAGGACGAATTCTTGACGCCCCGCGAGAAAGACACCGAAACGAAAGAAGCCCGGCGTGCTGCTGCTGCTGCTGATGCTCGATAGCTGCGCAACTGCAACTAACATTTTCCGGCGACGCAATGAGCACGGTACGTGCGGCTGTATTGACGAACTACTTCGAAGTGGCGGCGCATCTCGGCCTGAATCCGCAGCGGCTCCTGTCCAAGGTCAATCTGAGCCGCAAGCTGCTGACCGATCCCGAACAGCGCATACCGCTCACGGCCGCGATCTCGCTCCTCGAAGAGTCGGCACGCGTGTCGGGTTGCAGAACGTTCGGTTTGCAGATGGCGCAGTCGCGACAGCTCGGCGACTTCGGCGTCGTGAGCCTGTTGCTTACGCATCAGCGGACGCTGCGAGATGCGCTGCAGGTCCTGAGCCAGTACCGGCATCTCCTCGACGAGTTTCTCCTGATACATACCGAGGATGCGGGCAAGGTGGTAGTCCTGCGCGAGGAAGTCATCGCGGATTTCCCGGCCTCTCGCCAGGGCACGGAGCTCGCGATCGGCATGCTGTTTCATCTGTGTACCGCGCTGCTCGGCCTGCGCTGGCGACCGCACTGCGTCAGCTTCACGCACAAGCCGCCGGCCGATCTGCAGCTGCACCGGCGGATGTTCAAATGCAAGGTCGAGTTCGACGCGCAGTTCAATGGGATCGTCTGTCCTGAGGCGGATCTCGACCGCCCGAATCCGCTGGCGGACCCAAACATGGCCCGCTACGCCGCGCGCTTCATGGATTCCCTGCCTTGCCCCCGCGCGTCTTCCATCGTGCTCAATGTGCGCAAGGCGGTCCACGTCGGACTTCCCATGGGCCGGGCGACGATCGAGCAGATTGCGCGGGCGCTGGGCATGAACGTCCGGACGGTGCAGCGGCGTCTCGAAGACAGCGGGCACACATTCTCGGAACTCATCAATGAGGTGCGGCGCGAACTCGTGCTGCGCTATATGGAGACCTCGCGCTATCCCCTGCATCGCATCGCCGAGTTGCTCGGATATTCGATGCTGAGCTCCTTCACGCGATGGTTCAAGACTCAGTTCGGCGTCGCACCCGTGGTCTGGCGTGTGAACCGCGGCGCCGCGCCGCCGACGCGCAAGCTTCATCACGTATGACATTGCAATAGGTCCGGGCATGCGTAATGCAAGGCGTCATTGAAGCCGAGACGTGCCAGTTGCTGTCCGCAACGCCCATCTGCTGCCAAGCTTTTCCTAATTCTGTGGAGAATGAAACATGAAACTGATGCGCTATGGTCCGCGTGGCTCAGAACGTCCAGCGATCCTCGACAGTTCAGGTCGCGCGCGCGATCTATCGAGCATCGTGTCTGATATCGATCCGCAGATGCTGGCCGATGACATGACTGCCCTTGCACACGTAGAGGTTGATTCGCTACCGCTGGTGCCGCACGGTACCCGCATCGGCGTGCCGATCTCATCCGTCGGCAAGTTTGTCTGCATCGGCCTCAACTACCGTGACCACGCTGCCGAATCGGGTATGCCAATCCCGGACGAACCGATAATGTTTATGAAGGCGACATCCGCAATTTGCGGCCCCAATGACGATGTGTTGCTGCCGCCGGGCGCCAAGAAGGGAGATTGGGAGATCGAGCTAGGTGTGATCATTGGCAAGGAATGCCGGTATGTCACTGAGCAGCGGGCACTTCAGTACGTGGCCGGCGTGTGTGTGGTGAATGACCTCTCCGAACGTGAATACCAACTGGAGCGCGGCGGGCAATGGGACAAGGGCAAGGGCTGCGATACCTTCGGCCCAATCGGTCCGCATCTGGTAACCCTGGATGATGCGGGTGGTCTGGACGCGCTCGATCTATGGCTCGACGTCAATGGCCAACGGATGCAGACCGGCAATACGCGGCAGATGATCTTTCGTGTTCCTTTTCTCGTGCACTACTTGAGCCAGTTCATGAGCCTGCAGCCCGGTGATGTGATCGCGACGGGAACACCGCCCGGCGTGGGGCTTGGGATGAAGCCGCAGCGCTGGCTTCAGGAAGGGGACACGATCACGTCGGGGATTTCGGGCTTGGGAGAGCAGCGACAACACGTGCGGCGATACCGTACTGCCGCTGGGTGATGTGAGAAGGACAAGCAATTGTCATCAGGGCACCGGCCGGTCGACGTCTGCCAATCACGCCGTTGTCCCAAGATGTCAAGGTATGGCCCTGAATGTCAAGACCTGTGG
>CAZBKC010000029.1:0-17308 GCA_964492345.1 uncultured Steroidobacter sp.
CGAAGTTGCCGCCCGTGAATTCATCGAACGAGCGCTTGTCTTCGAAGAAGACGATCTGACTGAACGCCTGGCCGCCGGCCTGCAGTCCGACACTCACCTGATTCATGGTGACATCGCCGACGTATTTGCCCTGCTCGTACGCGCGTCCCTTGCCGTGCGCGGCACCCACGCCCAGGCCACCTTTGCCGATGGTGGGAAAGACGGCATATGCGTAGCTGTTGCTGAAGAACGTGCCGCTCGCACCGGCATCCTTGAAGACCGCGATGGTGTCGTCGTATTCGTCCGCGGACGCGCCTGCCGCGACGAACGACAGCAGGGCGATGGCCATCAACGCAAAGACTCTGGTTTTCATGGAAGGCGCTCTTGAGTGGCGACGGAGTGCGCGATGTTCTTACGCAGTCATCTGCCGGGCTACGCGGGCTTGCGCGTAGTTGCGTAGGTGATGTCACGGACCGGCTTCCAGTTCTGCAACCGGTCACCCGCTGGACTACCATGCGCCGCCGGTGGTCTGGAGCGGGAGCGATACGAGCTGATGATGAAGGATTTTTCCGGGTTGAACCTGGGCGAGCCGTTGCGCCGATCGCTAGGCGAAATAGGGTATTCGCAGATGACGCCGGTGCAGGCGGCGAGCCTGCCGCTGATCCTCGCGGGTCGCGATGTGGTTGCCCAGGCGCAGACGGGCAGCGGCAAGACGGCCGCCTTTGCACTGGGGCTTCTCTCGATACTCGATGCGGATGCAGTGCGCCTGCAGGGGCTGGTGCTGTGCCCGACGCGTGAGCTGGCGGACCAGGTGAGTCGGGAGATTCGTCGGCTCGGACGCTGGATTCCGAATGTCAAAGTGCTCACGTTGTGCGGCGGCGTGCCGCTGCGTCCGCATCTCGCCTCGCTCGCGCACGAGCCTCATATCGTCGTGGGTACGCCCGGTCGCGTGCTCGAGCTCATCGAGAAAAAGGCGCTGCCGCTGCAGGCTGTAAAGGCACTGGTGCTCGACGAAGCAGACCGCATGCTGGACATGGGCTTCGCCGATGCGATCGGCGAAATCATTGCGCAGGCGCCGCAGCGACGACAGACGCTGATGTTCTCCGCCACGATTCCGGATTCCATTCGTGCCATCAGTCGGCAGTTCCAGAGCGATCCCGCCGATGTGACCGTGGACGGCGCTGCCGCCGAGAACAACTCGATCGAGCAGATTTTCTTCGAGGTCGATCCGGACCAGAAGCTGGAATCGCTCGCGGACCTGCTGCTGGAGTACCAGCCGGAGTCGGCCGTCGTGTTCTGCAACACACGGCAGGATGTTCGCCTGGTCGCAGAGGCGCTCGATGGGCGCGGATTCTCGGTGCTGGCGTTGCACGGAGAACTGGAGCAGCGGGATCGGGAGGAAATGCTGGTGCAGTTCTCCAACAAGAGCTGCAACATCCTGGTGGCCTCCGATGTTGCCGCGCGCGGGCTGGACATTCGCGAGCTGGCCATGGTGATCAATTTCGACATCGCCTCGGATGCGGATACGCACTTGCATCGCATCGGGCGAACAGGCCGCGCCGGCCGCAGCGGTATCGCGCTCAGCCTGTGCTCGCCGGCGGAAATCAGGCGCGCCAATGCGATCGAAGATCGGCAGGGCGGGTCGATTCGCTGGCAGAAGATTCCCGCATCGACGCCGTCGCGCAAGCCGCTGATTCCGCCGTTCGTGACGCTTGCCGTCGATGCGGGTCGGCAGGACAAACTGCGGCCCGGCGATCTGCTCGGAGGACTGACAGGGCACGCGGGCCTTCCCGGTGCTGCTGTCGGCAAGATCGACGTGTTTCCGACGCGAACCTACGTTGCCGTCGTACGAGCGTGGCACGAGAAGGCGTTGCAACGCCTGCGCGCAGGAAAGATCAAGGGCCGCACGTTCCGGATTCGTCGCATCGGCCGTCGGTAGCGACAGCAGTGAACGGGACGAATGGGACCAGGTCAAGCCCAATGGCAGGTCGAGGCTCTCCCTTCTGCCTGTGGGGCCGGCTTTAGCCAGGCTTTAGCCGCAATGGCGCTTAGTTAAGCGGGTTGACAGTTGTCCGTTGACGGTTGACGGTCGGATAAGGAAGGCATTTTTCTGGCCGTCAACCGTCAACTCGTTAAGTAAGTGCCATTGGCTTCAGCCGGCCTCGAATTGTCAGGCTGAAGCCTGACCCACAGGAAGAATACGGAAGGCGTGAGGCGTGAGGTATGAGGCGCGAGCCAGAAAGGGAGTCGGACTCTCTGCCTCAAGCCTCTTCAGCTACGCGCGCTTGTCCTCGGTCTTCGTTTCGAAGTCGCTCGCATCGTGACGCTCATGCAACTGATTCGCCGGATCGCCGGAGAGTCGGTTGACCATGCGGCCGCGCTTCACTGCGGGTCTCGCACCGATGGCATCGGCCCAGCGTCGCACGTGCGTGTATTCGTGCACGCTGAGGAACTTGCCGGAGTCGCCGTAGATCTGGCCTTTGACGAGCGGGCCGTACCACGGCCAGCCGGCAATGTCGGCGATGGTGTATCGATCGCCCGCCAGGTACTCCGATTCCGCCAGCCGTCGATTGAGAACATCCAGCTGTCGCTTCACTTCCATGGTGTAGCGGTCGACGGCGTACTCGATCCTGGTGGGCGCATACATATAGAAGTGGCCGAAGCCGCCGCCCAGGAAGGGGGCACTGCCGATCTGCCAGAACAGCCATGCCAGGCACTCGGCGCGCTGTGCGGTTTCGGCCGGCAGGAATTCGCCGAATTTTTCGGCGAGGTACATCAGGATGGCGCCGGACTCGAACACGCGGATGGGTTCGGGGCCGCTGCGATCCATCAGCGCCGGAATCTTTGAGTTCGGATTCACTGCCACGAAGCCGCTGCCGAACTGTTCGCCGTCATTGATGCGGATCGGCCAGGCATCGTATTCCGCGCCGCTGTGGCCGAGCGCCAGCAGTTCCTCCAGCATCACCGTGACCTTGACGCCGTTCGGAGTTGCCAGCGAATAGAGCTGCAGGGGATGACGGCCGACGGGCAATTCCCTGTCGTGAGTCGATCCCGCGATGGGGCGATTGATCTTCGCGAACCGTCCGCCGTTTTCCTTTTCCCACTTCCAGACTGCCGGGGGCGCGTACGTTGGCGAATCGGTCATTGCGGCGGTCCTGTCACTGAAGGGGAGGCCGCCAATGAACTCATGATCGGGTGTCGCAGATCCACTGTCGCGCTGTTTTTCAGGGTTTGGCGCACGTGACGGATTCCGATTCTTGCTGTGGGTCAGGCTTCGGCCTGACGGTTCGAGGCCGGCTGAAGCCGGCCCCACAGGCAGAAGGGAGAGGAGCCTTAAGGAAGGTCTGATTTACTCCGTCATCCCCGCGCAGGCGGGGGCCCATCTGCTGATTCGGATGGATTCTCCCGCGGGATTTCCTTCGGTCACCGCCTGCGCGGGAATGACGACCTTCCAGCCATCACAGCCCTGCGTTTCGCAGGGCGTCCGCTACTTTTCCCATGTAGTCGACGTGCTGGTCGATCGTTGCGAAGCCCTGACCCATCGTGGAGAAGGATGCGTGCGTGCCGCCGCTGTCCCGCCACCGCAGGGCCGTCTCGACCACTGCCTGTGGAGTCTTTGCCTTGAGCATGTTGCAGTGGAATCCGAAGCCCGGCTCCGCCCGACCGGCTTCATTCATGTATTGGCGCAGCTTCGATGCCTGTTCGGAGGCGTCGGAGGCACCGTCGGCGAAGATGAAGCCATCGGCCACCTGGGCGGCACGCCGCAATGCGACCTCTGCAAAACCGCCCAGCCAGATGGGAATCGTGCGTCGCGGGCGCGGATTCAATGCGGCACGGTCGATGCGATCGAACCTGCCTGCGAACGTGACGAGCGGCTCGGACCACAGGCGGCGCAGCAGGTCGATCTGTTCGCCCACGCGTTTGCCGCGTGTATGGAAGTCCTGGCCCAGCGAGTCGTACTCGACGTAGTTCCAGCCGATACCGACGCCGAGCCGGAATCGCTCGTTCGAGAGCAGGTCGAGATCGGCGGCCTGCCGCGCCACCAGTACCGTCTGACGTTGCGGCAGGATGAGGATGCCGCTGACGAACTCGATGCGCCGCGTGATCCCCGCCAGGTAGGCGAACATCACGAAGGGATCGTGGAAGGGATGCTTCTCGGTGTAGGGGCCCCACAGTTTCGGCTCGCGATCATGAGTCGCACCGAGGACGTGGTCGTAAGTCAGAAGATGATCGAAGCCCAGTTCCTCGGTGGCCAGGCCGATACGTCGTACGGCGGCAGGATCGCCCTGCAATTCGGTCTGGGGATAGATGACGCCGATCTTCATGTTTCGTTTCCCGCTGATCCCGTACGTGCATCCGATTGTGAGCCCGTTCGCATTGCGATGTCAGATCGATTCTGTATCTTCATCGCACTCCCGCACTCCACTTCCACATAGTTCCCGTCCATGTTTTTCAGGCTGTTCAGCAGATCTTCCGGCACCCGTCCCCGTATCGAACAGGATTCGCAGCTCGCAGATGCGCATGCCCGCCGCGTCAGAGAGATCGAATTCAAGCCGAGCAAGGGTTTTCTCAAGGACCGGCCGCAGCCGAAGCGATCCTCGATTCGTGCGCTGCATCTCGCGCGGCCCATCGGACCGGACGGTCAGTCCACGACCGGATAAGACTGCGGATGAGCGGGGGATCGGACCTTCCCTGTTGAGTGGATCGGACTCGGCCTTCCGCCGATCCATCGCTGCAGGCAAGATGGCATCGACCGGATATGCCAACGCATGCAGTGGGGGGAATCATGGCGAACGAAATGCCGGGTTCGGAATAGTTTCAGGGACTTTCCTGCAAGGTGCTGCAGTACTCCGAACACTTCAAGCGGATCGCCGACAGGATCCGGCAGGGAACCGTGTCCGATGCCGACTGGGCACCGATGGAAGAACTCGTCGATGTCGAGCATTTCCAGCGCGTGGGTGTGTTCCTCACGCAGCGCGTGGAGGTCTCCACCTGGCAGGAATACAAGAAGATCATCAACCAGTACGGCGGCATGACGAGCTGGGAGGGAACGCTGCGGCGAATCACCGAAGTGCCCGGCCTCGTATTCCTGGAGCTCGAGGAACGCAATACGCGCAACGGCGTGACCGATGTGTCGAATACCGTGACCATCTACGAGTTCAATCAGGCCGGCCGGTTGCGCAGGCTGGATGTCTACGTGGCGCATATAGGCCAGCGTCAGGGACCATGAACACTTAGGGAAGGCCTGAGTTACTTCTTGTTCGTCATTCCCGCGAAGGGAGTAAACCTGAGATTCCTGGCCTGCCATTCTTCAGGCCGGCTGAAGCCTAATGGCACTGCATTAAGCACAAAGGCTTTTGATTCTTCCCCTCCTCCGCTTGCGGGGGCCGCTCCTGCGCATCCATGCGCCCGCGGCATTCGTGACCAACGGAAATCCCCGCGGGACACATCCATGTGCAGCAGAGGGCAGGGAGGGGGCAGCGGCAGCATGAGAAGAGCCGGATCGCTTCGCTCGCCCCCACTGAGGGGTGGTGACCGATCAACAGGTCCTGGCGCTTCGCCGTTGCAAGACAGGGGTTGCAGGGCGCACGCTGCGAACACGATGAGGAT
Source organism: uncultured Steroidobacter sp. (assembly GCA_964492345.1). Taxonomy (GTDB): domain Bacteria; phylum Pseudomonadota; class Gammaproteobacteria; order Steroidobacterales; family Steroidobacteraceae; genus Steroidobacter. The sequence goes on from CAZBKC010000029.1 coordinate 5,590, forward strand.
CTGCGCAATGTGGCGTGCATACCTTGGCGTGACGGCCTGGTCGCTCGGGTTCGCCCTGCGCGCGACGGCGACGGACGGCATCGCCGCCGCACCGGAGCACGCTGCGACCGACAGCATCGAAGAGGTTCTTGTCGAAGCGCAGGAGCCGCAATACGCGGCGCCCACCATGCGCGATCGCATTGGCCGGGTCTGGGTGCCCGTCATGATCAACGGACAGGGACCCTTCCGCCTGGTGCTCGATACGGGCGCCACGAGTTCGGCCATCCTGGGCTCCGTCGCCGAAACCCTGAAACTGCCGCTGACGGAGAAGGCACGGAGCTGGCTGCAGGGTGTCACCGGTTCGGCCATCGTCCCGCATGTGATCGCAGAGACGATCGAAGTGGGCGATCTGCTGCTCAACGACGCGAAGCTGGTCATCGTGCCGGACGTATTCGGGGGGGCGCAGGGTGTACTCGGCACACAGGGGCTGATGGACAAGCGCATCCACATCGACTTCCGCCGCGACATGGTTGAAATCGGCTTTGCCCGCGGCAAGCCGCGACCGCCCGGTTTCGCGATCCAGAAATTCGAAGTCGGGCGCGGCCGCCTGGCGGAGTTCGATCTCATGGTCGGAGGCGTGCGCACACGGGCCATCGTCGATACAGGCGCGCAGCAGACGGTTGGCAACGAAAGTCTGCGCGAGGCACTTCTCCTGCGTCGCCGCGACGCACAGAACTCCGATGTCATCGGTGTCACGCTTGATGTCGTGCAGGGTCAGCGCATCCGCGTGCCGCCCATCGCGATGGGAACGGTGCAGGTGCGCAATCTGCACATCACGTTCGGCGAGATCGCGATCTTTTCGCATTGGCGGCTCACTCGGGACCCCGCGATGCTGATCGGCATGGACATCATCGGCACGCTCGAGGCGTTCGCGATCGACTACCCGCGTCGCGAGCTGTATCTGCGGGCCCGGCACTGATTTCGATCGCGTGCATGCGTCAGGCATGACGCGTCCTGTCTGGTTTGTTGACGGCCTGGATCACGTCGGGCGCGGGTCGTCGTCAGGTGCCTAGCTTCAACAGGCATCCAAGCCTTACTCTTCGCGACGCACATCGGACGGTCGAGGAGCAGGAATGGCAGAAGCAGACAGCGCGCCGACGCCCCGGGTCGGGGGCGCGTTCGCGCCGCTTCGTGAACGCACATTCCGCGCAATCTGGTCGGCGAGTCTGCTCTCCAATTTCGGTCAGCTCATCCAGGGCGTCGGCGCTGCCTGGGAGATGACCCGTCTCACGACATCGCCAGGCATGGTGGCGCTGGTGCAGACCGCGCTGATGCTGCCGCTGATGCTGGTCTCGGTGCCGGGCGGTGCCCTTGCCGACATGTTCGACAAGCGCAGGATCGCGCTCACCGGTCTGGTCTTCTCGACGATCTGCGCCTGCCTCCTGACGACCATTGCGTGGCTGGGGTACGTGACCCCCTGGCTGCTGCTGTGTTTCACATCGCTGATCGGTACCGGCGTTGCGCTCTACGGCCCGGCCTGGCAGGCATCGATTCGCGAACAGGTGAAACCGGAACAGTTGCCGGCCGCCGTGGCGCTGGGTTCGGTCAGCTACAACATTGCCCGCAGTTTCGGTCCCGCGATCGGCGGTGTCATCGTACTGGCACTGGGGGCGACCGCCGCATTCGGCGTCAACGCGCTGTTCTACCTGCCGCTGATCGCGGCCTTCTATTTCTGGCGCCGCGAGCATGTGCCGGCGCGGTTGCCGCCGGAGCGGATCGATCGCGGCATCATCTCGGGCGCCCGCTTCGTTTTTCATTCGCCGCCCATTCGCATCGTCATCATCCGCGCGTTTCTGTTCGGTCTGGCGAGCGCATCGCTGTCCGCACTCACACCGCTCGTTGCAAAGAATCTGCTGGCGGGCAATGCAAGCACCTATGGTCTGCTGCTCGGGGCGAATGGCGTGGGTGCCGTGGCCGGCGCGCTGCTCGTCGGTCAGGCGCGCGAGCATCTGAAAGCCGAGAACGCGGCACGACTGTGTGCGGTTGCTGGCGGCGTGGCGGTGCTATTGGTCGGACTGAGTCACTACGTCCTGCTCACCTGCCTGCTGATGGTGGTGGCCGGTGCAGCCTTCATGCTCAACATCGCGCTGCTGAATGTGGCCGTGCAGCTTTCCGCGCCGCGTTGGGTGACTGCACGCGCCGTCGCGTGGTTTCAATCGGCACTGACGGGCGGCATCGCACTGGGTGCCTGGGTCTGGGGGCACGCCACCGCCGACTGGGGGCTCGGCGTTGCGCTGATCGTCTCGGGCGTGGCGCTGCTGCTGACGCCGCTCGCCGGACTGCTGCTGCCCATGCCCCGCGTCAATGTCGACGACGTCGAGATGATCGATCTCACGTCGGAACCCGAGGTCGCCCTTGCGCTGACCGCGCGCAGCGGTCCGATCGTCATCGAACTGGATTACCGCGTCGATCCCGAAGTCGCGCGGCAGTTCTACGAGATCATGATGAAGGTACAGACGACGCGACTGCGCAACGGCGCCTTCGACTGGTCCCTGTCGCGCGACATTGCCGATCCGGCGTTGTGGACGGAGCGCTATTACTGTCCCACGTGGGGAGACTATCTGCGCCTGCGCAGCCGCTTTACCCAGGCGGATATCGAACTGCAGACCGCGGCCGATGCCTTCCATGTCGGTGGATCGGGAATGCGCGTGCGGCGACGCCTGGAACGACCGTTCGGTTCGGTGCGCTGGCGTGCAGAGACGCCTGATCCGGGGCGCGATTCGATCGGCATCCTGCCGCCGTGACGTGTACCTGATCACATCCTCGCCAATCCGATCATTAGTACTTCATGCTCGCGGCGCCGGGGCTACACGCGGCAGTGAATCCGTTTCATCGCGCTGTCATCCGGATTGTAGTCAGGATCGTCGGGTACGAACGGCTCGGTCAGCACGACGAGATTCTCCATCTCGGTAACCGCCCACAGCTTGCCGAAACCGAAGCCACCGGACGAACTCGAACCGCTCACCTGCACGGCTCGAACCACTTCCACGCCGCGCGTCGAGGTGCCGTGACAATACGGCGCAACGACCCGTTGCAAGCCGTGATACTGAAACTGCAACAGGCGCCGCCTGCGGATGGCTTCGCAGAGGAAACCGCCCGTTTCACAGTTCATTCACGATCGCTTCGTTGGATGCTTCGTGCCATTGTCCGTCCCAGTCTTCGGCCGCGAATCGATTCGTGGCGGGGAAGCCTGGCGGACGCTGGAGTTCGAAGCGGTTGTCGTATTCGATCCGCATTGCGTAGCGTGGCTCGCTTGCCGACACGCTGCCCGCAGCCAGGCTGCCGTAGATTCGCAGCTTCGCCGACCGCCGCGTCGATGATCGCGCCATCGCGGGTCGTGAGGACTCGAAGTCCCTGACCGCGAAGCGGCGACCCGCGAACAGCGCACCGTGAATCTCCAGGTCGCCGGGACCGGTGACGTGCGGAGGCGCGATTTCGATGTACCTGTCGCTGACGAGTCCCAGATAGTCCTGTGACTCCCGTGTGAGGCGCGGATCGTGTGCGTACGTCAGATTGCTCTCCACGACGATTCGCCGCGGTGAGTAGATGAGCACCTTCCCGGACACCACGCCCTGCACGTACAGCGTCGCACCGGCGGTGGCGATGAAATACACGGGCTGGCTCGTGGGTTGGTTGAGATAGTCCCCGGAATCGGTGTTGCGGTTGCGCCAGGAATAGCTGCCGTCCGCAAAGAACCGGATACGCGTGTCGTTTTCGAATTCGTGGATGCGGATGTCGCTCTCGCGCGGTGCCCAGTCGAAGGGCAGCAGCCGCTGCGGCAGGTTGATGCGCCCGGCCCGCATTTCGATGCCGCCGCGAAAGATTTCCGACTGGCGTCGTCGACCGGTGGCCTCCGTGCTGAAGCTGCCGGCGGCTGTCGTCACCTTGCCGAGGAAGACCGGCGTGACGCGATGGTCGTACAGCAGATTGAACTGCGAATTCACGTGGAAGCGACCGATGATTTCATCGTCATGCAGTTGCACCATCGGATCCCAGCGATCGACCATCTGGGTGTAGTGCGAAAAAGAGAGGCGCTTGAGCCGGATCCGGGTCTTGAATTGCCGGCCGGCGCTCTCGGCGCTGACATCCGCGATGGCGTGGTCGAAATCGACGCCGCTGCTGGCCGGCTGCAGCGCCAGGGCGGCGCGATACAACCTGCCTTCCTGCTCCCACGTGATCTGCGCCTCAGGTGCTTTCGCCAGTTGTTCGGCCAGGCGGGCGAGGTTGTCGATGAGTGCCGATTTCTCCGCCTGCGAGGATACGAACGTCGCGGGCGTGTCGACGATGAGCGCTGGTGTCTGCGGCGTCGGGTCGGGCAGTTCGAGCGGTGCCGCAGCGCCGATCTCGATGGAATCGATCGCCTCTGCAGGCTCTTCGATGACAGAGGGTGGCCGATTCTCGTGAGACGCCAGCGGCTCAACGGGCTGGAGATCGGGCGTGTCAGGTGTTCGTAGCGGCGTGTCGGTGCCCTCCTGTTGTGCCGCCTTCGGGGACTCCAGCATCAGCAGTTGCGTGATGGGGGTCTCGCCCTCGTGGTGTCCGTCGAATCGACCGCTGGTCGAGAGCAGGACGAGAAAAAGACCGAGATGGAGGAGGGCGGTTGCTGCGCCCGCCACGACTTGCCGAGAGTTTCGTGACCCGAATCGCATGGATTGCGCCATCGGAGATCCCCACTCGCGGGTCCAAGCCTAAACCCGGGAAGATCGGAAAGGTACTGGTTTCACAATGTCAGTCGCGGCGCGGGGTCAGTCGCGGCGGGAGAACGGGCCGGTCCGACCGGCTCGCCCCACTTGTGCGCGCCCGTCGGCGGGAGACAATGGGCCCTTCCTTGGCGCACCAGCCGGAGATCGCCATGGTAAATCGCCTACAACGCACGGCCGTCCTGTTGGTCGGTTTCGCGACGGGCTTTCACGCGCTGGCGGGTGACTCGCCGCCGGTCGAGGAGCAGGCACCCTCCGAGGCGGAGCCGCCGCCATCGGTCGCCGCGGTCTTCAAGCTGCGGGAAGTGAGCTTTCAATACCGCAGTGCTGTCGCCCTCTATTCCTGCGATGCCCTGAAGGATCGCGTGGCGAGCATCCTGCGCGCCATGGGCGCGAGAGACGATGTACAGGTGAAGGCCAGCGACTGCTTTACTTCCATGATGCCGCCGGAACTGATGTCGGATCCGTTTCCGCCCGGTCCGTCGGATCCATGGCGGAACTCGCCGGCCAGCAGGTACACCGATCGGTCGACCAATCGCGAACAGATGGTGCACGTGCGCATCAGCGTGATGTGGCCGACGGAAATCACGCCGCAGATTCTTGCCGAGATGAAAAAGGATGCGTCGCGTCGCGATCTCATTTCCAGGGTGACCGGCAATCCTGCGGCGCGGCTCAACGATCCGGTCATATTCCAGGCGGCCCGGCAGCAATTCACCCTGTCGCGCACGACCATCGGCATCGAGCCCATCGAATGCGAACTGCTCGACCAGATGTCGACCAGCGTGTTCCGGAAGCTGGATGTGCGCGTGATCAATCGCAGCCTGCTCTGCGATCGCAGTGGTGTGTCGCGAATTCCACCGCAGATCACCGTGGAAACGCTGGCGCCGCTGCCGATCGGTGCCGTCCGGCAGCCTTCCCTGGAAGGCGACGGGAATGCCGATCCGGCCGCTGAGGAGGATGCTCCTGCCGGACCTGACCCCGCGCGCTGAACGTCGTGCCGGCCTCGCCCCCTCCCTGGCCCTCCCCCGTAAACGGGGGAGGGGAAAAAGAAAGGCAGCGCGTTTCTTGCGACTGAGGAGGCTATGCCGGAGATCTGTCTTCTCGCCTGCAATTTTCGAGGTGACGGGTCTCTGGGTCGTTTTCAGGCTACCGCCTCGACACCCGCGACCGACGTGCGATGCATGCGACGTCCGGAGTCGGCCTCATACGGGATGACACGGTGCAGTGCGCCGGTGTTGTCCCACACCACCAGGTCGCCTTCCTGCCATTGATGTCGATAGGTGTAGTCGGGTTGGGCCGCCCACTCGACCAGGCGGGTCAGCAGTGCGCGTCCCTCGGGCAACCCCATGCCGACCACGCGATCTGCGCTCGAGCCGATGATGAGCGATTTGCGGCCGGACTTGCGCGTCCAGACGATGGGATGTTCGGTGGTCGTACCCTTCTTCGACCAGCGCGCATATTCATCGGGCGTCGGCACATCGACGAGAACACGCAGGCTCGACATCACGTTGTGTCTGGCCCGCAAGCCCGCCAGCTCACGTTGCTCGCTTTCCGGGAGTCCTTCATAGGCAGCATAGGTACTCGCGAAATCGGTCTGCCCGCCCTTCGGCGCTATGCGCCTGGCCGACAGTACGGTCGCCTTCGGCGGCGGGATGTCCATGGTGACGCCATCCATGTGCCAGAAGAATGTGCCCTGCACGTACTCCGGCTCGTTGTTGATGTTCTTGTCCAGGGTCACGGTGTAGACGTCCTGTGCCGACACGTCGCCGCCCGCAACGCTGCGGGTGAAGTTGACCCGTGCCCCCAGCTTGTCGGTGAAAGCGAGTTGTTCCTCGTCGGTCAGGCCCATGCGGGGGAATACCAGCACCGTGTGCTTCTCGAGCGCTTCGAGACAGCGCTGCACCACGCCGTCGTCACGCAATGCAGCACGATCCACATGCACGACTGCACCGATGTGGGGCTTGATGGGCTCGACCCTGATGTTCATGGCGTGCTTACCGTTGACAAGTCCCGATCCGCATCACAGTAGACCCGGATCGTCGGCGCGTCATGACAGATCGCGACCGCGGACCACTGCGGGTCGCGACAGTAATTATTACCGGAATCGGACGGGAGCCGCGAAAGACCGCATAAAGGAACCGAGAATTTTATCTGCTCTTTTATGCGGTCTTTGCGGACCTCCCCATTCAGTCTCCCGTGTCACGAAGCGAGCTGCGACACCGGTTCGTTCAGGTACTGCGCATCGCTGGCCATCATGTCGACCAGGTCGCGGGCGTGCCTGGGGAGCAGATCGAAGTTGCGGGCGCAGATGCGCAGATCCGACGCGGCCCATTCGTTGCTGAGCGGAATGACCTTCAGCTTGAGCGTGCGCGCGTGGCGTCGTGCCGCCGACTCGGGCAGGACGGCGATGCCGATGCCCAGTTCGATCATGCGGCATACGGTTTCGTAACTGCCGCCCTGCGCGCGAATGCGCATGCGCCGGCTGCACCCCGGATCCTGGCGCATGAAGGCATCGATGGCGCGGGTGCCGGGAACCGCGACGAAATCCTCTCCCAGCGCTTCTTCGAATTCGAGCATTTGCCGCGATGCAAGGGGGTGATGCACGGATGTCACGAGCACGACGTGATCGGGAAGATAGGGCAGGACTTCGAGATCGCCGGTGTGCAGGCCGCTCGAGACGATGCCGATATCGGTCACGCCGTTGCGCACGGCTTCGACGGTGTCGCAACTGGTGCGTTCCTGAAGGTCGATGCTGACGCGCGGGTGCTTGTCCAGAAAGCGCCGCAGCACGTCGGGGAGAAATCCGGATGCAGCATTCTGATTGGCGAAGAGTCGGACGTGCCCTTTCATGCCGAGCGAGTATTCCTGCATGTCACCGCGGAGCGTCTCGCATTGCTGCAGGATCTGGCGGGCATGATTGAGGAACGTTTCTCCCTGCGGTGTCAGGGTCGCGCCCAGATTGTGGCGGTAGATCAGCTTGGAACCGACGTTGTCTTCGAGATTCTTGATACGGGCGCTGGCGGCGGACACCGACAGATTGGAGCGTTCGGCGGCACGCGTCAGATTCCTGGTGTTGGCCAGGTTCACGAACAGCCTGAGATCGACGAGGTCGAAGTGCATCTGCGTTCCCCCTATGCGTGCATGTCGTCCGGACAAACTGTGCAAGTCCGGCGCCCGCGGTCCGACCGCGTTCGGCGCAGTCGAAGACGAGGTTCGACAAAGCAGGAACCGCGTGCGATTCGTCTGGCGCAGAGTGTTCGATAACCCGGCGCGAACGAGTATAACTCGCTCATGGCGCCAGGCAGCCGGCGGCAGATCGCCCAGGCAGAAGATCAACAGCAGGGGGATTCACTAATGAAACAAGTCCGGACCACTTCCTGTCAGGGGAGCCGTGCAGCGCGACACGCCGTGCGGCAGATGTCAGGTATCGGCACTACGGCATGCGTGCTGCTGCTGGCATCGATGTCGCACTCCGCTGTTGCGGTCGCACAAAGTCAACCGGCGGCATCCGCTGCTCAGTCAACAGGGCTGCTGGAGGAGGTCATGGTGACGGCCCGGCGTCGCGAGGAAAGCGCACAGTCGGTGCCTATCGCGATCTCGGCGCTCGATGAAAGCCAGATCGAGAATCTGCACGTCGACAACATGGAGAATCTGCAGACGGTCGTGCCGGAGCTGTCGGTGAGTGCGGCATCGGGGCGTCCGAACACACCGGTCTACGGCCTGCGCGGCATCCGGCCCACCGAAGCGATCTACGGGCAGGATCCTACCGTCGCGGTTTATTTCGCCGACTTCGTGCTCTCGCCCGCGCAGGGCAGCAATCTCGGAATTTTCGACCTGGGCTCCGTGCAGGTGCTCAAAGGCCCGCAAGGCACCTTGTTCGGCCGCAACACGATCGGCGGCGCGATCCTGCTCGCGCCGAAGCGTCCGGGTGACGAGTTCGCCGGAAACGCGATGATCGGTTTCGGCAGTTATGGTCGCACCGAGGCGCAACTCGCTCTCGACATTCCGACGGGCGACAGCTTCGCGGTGCGTGCGGTCGGCCGGATGGTCGAAAGCGACGGCTACCAGACGAACCGGGCGCCGGGGCCGCTGAGCGGCTCGAAGCTGGGTGGGGAAGACACGCGCAACCTGCGTCTCTCCGCTGTCTGGGATATCACGGACAGTGTCGAGAACTACACGGTCCTGAGCTGGGACAGCAAGGACACCAATGGACGCGGCGCCGTGCTGCAGGCGGTCAATCCTGCATCGGCGATGGCCTTGTACAACGGCGTGACATTGCCTTCGATGTTCGATGCGCTCGCGCGTGCGCAGTCGCGCGACGTCAAGGACATCGAAAGCGACATGCGCCAGTACGACCGGACCGAGGTCTGGAGCGTGATCAACACGACGACAGCGCAGTTCGGCGATGGACTCACGTTCAAGACCATCGCCGGATATCGCGACTTCGACACCTTCTCGACCATCAACCTGGACGCAACCCAGATCCCCGGGATCCTGACGGCGGGTTCGAATGTGCCGGGTGTGCTGACGGCACCCGAGCAGCATGCCTCGCTCGATCACGCGAGCCTGGAACTGCAGCTGCTCGGTACCGCGTTCGATGATCGTCTCAACTGGGTGACCGGTCTCTACGGGTACTACGAGGAAGGCTTCGAGTTTTCGCCGGGCGATGTACTGCTGCAGATTCAGCCGGCGAACAATCCGTTCGCACAGCGTGGCGACGTCGAGAATTTCAGCTATTCCGCATTCGTCCAGGGCACCTTCAACCTGACGCCCAGGTGGGCACTGACTGCGGGCGCGCGCCTCAACTACGACAAGAGGGAAATGGTCGTCAGCAGCAAGAACGGCAACAACTGCGCCGTCCGGGATCCGGTCACGGATCTGCCGTTGCCGGTCGACCAGTGCTCACACTTGATGTCGGATACGTTCGATCAACCCACCGGCACGTTGTCGCTCGACTACAAGCCCACCGATGACCTGCTCTTCTACGTTGCCAGCCGCTACGGTTATCGCTCCGGCGGATTCAACCTGCGCGCCATCCGCGGCCCCGAGTACGAGCCCTTCGATCCGGAAACCGTGCTCGACGCCGAACTCGGCATCAAGGCGGACTGGTCGGCAGGCAGCTGGGGAATGCGCACCAACGTTGCCACGTACTACCAGTGGTACGACGACATTCAGCGCACCGTGGCCGTGACGAATGCGGTCGGCGTCCCGGGCTCCGCTGTCCAGAACGCGGCGAAGGCCACGGTCTTCGGTGTCGAAGTCGAACAGACGATTGCGCCGACCGACAATCTCTCGCTGCAGATCAACTACGCCTACACCGATCCGCAATACGACGAGTGGATCCAGCCTTCGACCGGCGTGGATCTGTCGGCTACGCCGTTCCACTTCACCCCCGAGCATGCGGGCGGTGCGCAGCTGTCGTACAAGATACCGATGGAGTCGGCGGGCGACCTGCGATTCACGGCGGGCACTTCGTACAAGAGCGGGGTCTGGATCAATTCTCTCGGCAACATTCTCGCCATCAACGCGACACCTGTGTCGGTGCGGCCGGCATTGCGACAGGAAGCGTACTGGCTGTACGACCTCGGTGCCGGCTGGACCGATGTGATGGGTACCGGTATCGACCTCGCCGCCTACGTGAAGAACGTCACCGACGAGGAATACACCCTGGGCGGGATTCAGCTCTATACGACGCTGGGTCTGTCGACCAAGGCGTTCGGCGAGCCGCGCACCTACGGATTCGAGGTTCGCTACAGCTTCTGAATGGTGTCCGATCGCTGAGGGTTGGTGAAGCAGGCAGGGCTCATCAGTTGCACTGATTGAAGTCCCTGCCTGCTGCAGTTCTTCGTGTGGGTCAGGCTTCAGCCTGACATTCCGAGGCCGGCCGGCCCCACAGGCCGAAGGGAGAGCCTTGACCGGCTCAATGCAGTGCCATTGGGCTAAAGCCGGCCCCCCAGGCAGAAGGAACCATGCGCCCGGTGTCGCGAAAGTGGCCTCATTACACGAGGCGCAACAGGGGGAACGGAAATGAAGACCTGGCATCGCACGCTTTCCTCAGGGATCGTCATCGTCGGTACGTCGGCACTACTGCCGGCGCTGGCCCCGGCAGCCGATCAGGCCGCCGGCGCCGTCGTCGAAGAAGTGCTCGTCACGGCACAGCGACGCACGGAGTCGCTGCAGGATGTGCCCATCTCCGTGACAGTGGCGTCCGGCGATCAGCTCGAGAGAGCCGGCGTCGCACGGCTCGAGGACATCGCCGTCATTGCACCGGCCGTCCAGCTCAGCCGCACCGGCGTCTACACGCAGCCTTCGGTGCGTGGCATCACCACGACGCTGGCGGGCAACTATGAAAACAATGTCGCGATCTATGTGGACGGCTACTACCTGCCGTTCACGCGCGGACTCAACACGGATCTGGTGAACATCAGTCAGCTGCAGGTGCTCAAGGGGCCGCAGGGAACCCTGTTCGGCCGCAATGCCACCGGCGGGGCGGTGCTGGTGCAGACGCTCGATCCGTCGCTGGACGAACGTTCCGGACGCCTGAAACTCACGTACCGCGACTTCAACGATCGCCAGGTGCAGGGCTATTTCTCGACACCCATCGGCGACAAGTTTGCGTGGAATGTGGCGGGCAACTATCGCGAAGCCGACGGCTATATCCAGGACGTATCGGGCTTCGACACGGCGCCCATCGACAGCTACAGCGTCAGCACCAAGCTGCGCTGGCAGCCTACGGAACAACTGGATATCACCGGCAAGTTCGAGAGCATGCGCGTGTCCGACGGTCGCACGCTCGCGAGTACCTATGAGGGGCGTTCTCTGGCCGTGTTCCTGGTGCCCGGCACGTATCTCGAAACCCGCGACAATCGCACGTCCGTGAATTTCCCCGTCGAGAACAGCGCCGAGCAGCAGACCGGCTCGCTGAAGATCGACTACGACTTAGGCTGGGGCATGCTGCACTCCGTCACCGCGTACCAGGA
>CAZBKC010000030.1:0-17096 GCA_964492345.1 uncultured Steroidobacter sp.
GAAGAAGGCGTCGGAGGCCATGGCGGCGCCTTGCACGACGAGGCCTTCTTCCCCTTCCGCGACGGACTCGATGTCGCCGCCGAATTCGGCATCAAGGCCGTCATCCAGCCAGGCGGTTCGATCCGCGACAACGAAGTCATTGCTGCAGCAGACGAGCACGGCATGGCGATGGTGTTTACGGGGATGAGGCATTTCCGGCACTGACGTGCCGGAGGCTGCTGGCGACTGGCCAGACGAAGATGGTTGCTACCATCGACAGGGATCTTCGAAGGAATACATGATGCGAACGCTTCCATCTCTGCTCTGGCCAGCAGCCAGCAGCCAGCAGCCAGTGGCCGGCGTGCGGAGCGCGCGATGAAAGTTCTTATCATCGGTTCCGGCGGCCGCGAACACGCTTTCGCCTGGAGAGTCGCGCAGTCACCCCGCGTCAAGGCAGTGTTCGTCGCACCGGGCAACGCCGGGACCGCTCTGGAACCGGGCGTGAAGAATATCGACATCGCCGCAGACGACATTCCCGCGCTGGTTTCATTCGCGAAGCAGGAAGCCATCGACCTGACCATCGTCGGTCCCGAAGCGCCGCTGGTCATCGGGGTGACCGACGCCTTCGAAGCGGCGGGATTGAAGTGTTTCGGACCGCGCAAGGCCGCCGCGCAGCTCGAAGGCTCGAAGGCATTCACGAAAGACTTCCTCACGCGCCATCGCATTCCCACCGCCGCGTTTGCCACATTCACGCGGGCGAACTTCGATCCCGCCTGGGTCCGGGCTCAGCGCGCACCGCTCGTCGTCAAGGCAGACGGACTTGCGGCCGGCAAGGGCGTGATCATCTGTGCGACCACGGATGAAGCCGTTCGCAGCGCGCAGGCCATGTTCGACGGCCAGTTCGGCAACGCGGGCGACAAGGTGGTGATCGAGGAATTCCTCGAGGGCGAGGAAGCGAGCTTCATCGCCATCGTCAGCGGCACCGACATTCTGCCGCTGGCGACGTCGCAGGATCACAAGCGCCGCGACGACGGCGACCAGGGTCCGAACACCGGCGGCATGGGTGCGTATTCACCCGCACCGGTAGTCACCGCGGAGATTCACTCACGCATCATGCGCGAAGTGATGGAGCCCACGGTCCGCGGGCTCATGAGCGACGGCACACCGTACTGCGGCTTTCTCTATGCCGGCCTCATGATCGCTGCCGACGGCACGCCCAACGTGCTGGAATTCAATTGCCGTTTCGGCGATCCCGAAACCCAGCCCATCATGGCGCGGCTCAGGTCGGATCTCACCGAACTGTGCGAAGCCGCGCTCGCCGGGAAGCTGGCGCACACGCAGGCCGAGTGGGATGACCGCGCCGCCGTAGGCGTCGTGCTTGCGGCCGGCGGCTATCCCGACAACTACAGAAAGGGCGATGTGATCCACGGCCTCGACGACGCCGCACGACTGCCCGGCAAGGTCTTTCATGCCGGCACGAAACTGATCGATGGTCAGGTCACCACGAATGGCGGCCGCGTTCTCTGCGCTGTCGGTCTCGGCAAATCGGTCAGCGAATCGCAGAAGAACGCCTACGCGCTCGTCGAGCGCATCCAGTGGGACGGCATCCAGTTCCGTCGCGACATCGGCTATCGCGCGATTGTCAGAGAGAAGCGGATAGCGGATGGCGGATAGCGGATATGCCGGACGAGACTGCCGTCTGCATTCTGATCCATCCGCTATCCGCCATCCGCTATCCGCTTCCCGCCCTTCACATCCACCTCAAAGCTCACGACCACACTGCCACCGTTGCTGACCTCGAATGAACGGTCGAGGCCGTCGCGGCTCGGCAGCGACTGCGCAAGTGTTTCGAGTTCGGCGCGGGGAATGGTGACCCAGATGCCCGTCGGATCGCTGTCGAGCGACCAGCCGCCGATGGGCGTGGGGCGGACGTTGATGCGGAAGGTGTGATTGCGCGGCAGCGCAACCTGGAGGGTCAGCGCGCGCGATGACAGCAGCGTGTCCAGTTCGGCGCGAGCGACGCGGATCCGGATGGCTCCCTCGGCGAGTCGGACGTTCACGCTCAGTCGTCATCCACGATGATGGCTGCAGCGCGTGAAAGCTCGCCGAGCTCGGCGCCCTCACTGGGATCGCTGAGCTCAACCAGGAACAGTTCGGTACTTTCCTTCACGGCGTCGGACACCAGCGGAACGGTGATGGTCGCGGTGCGCGCACCCGCGGGAATCGTCTCGGTCCCCGGCCCGATGGCAGCAAAATCATTACCCGCCTCGGCCGAGTTCGGCAACAGGCGCCATTGGAAGGTAATTGCCCGCCTCGTACTTCCCGTGCGCCTGACCGTAAGCGTCACGCTGCCGTTGCTTTCTGTTGCTACGTAGGTGTCCTTGTCGAAGCCGATCCTGCTCACGCCGCCGGGTGCGTCCTGCCTCGCCGGTGCAGATACAGGGGACTCCCGCGGTCCGACCGCCACGGGCTCGGGTACCGGCGCGGTTTCCGTCGGTACGGGCGTGGACGGCGCGACCGCCGTCACCTGGGGTGGCGCCGCATCGGCTTCAGCCGGTTCGCCCGACGATGGTTGCGCCTGCGGCAAGGCTGCGGGCCCGGGAACGACTTCCACGGCTTCCCGCGGCTGCGATGACGCCGGCAAAGGGATCGTTATCTCGGGCCAGGCGCCGCGATAGAACCAGTAGGCAGCCGCGGCGACGCCTGCAAGCACCACGACCAACGCAGCGAGGCCCGCGACGGGCTTCCGCCTTTCCGGCGCCGCTATGATCATTCGCGGCGGCGTCAGCCGTTGCGGCTCGCCGGTGCAACCGAGTGCCTCTACCAATTTCACGACATCGATCTTGCGCTCCGCCCGCGACCACTTGAGTGCTGTCCGGAGCGCTGTCCACTGTCGACGAGCAAGGCCCCGGATACGCTGCGGCGATCGGCCCTGCGTACGGGCAATCGGCGCCGCTCGTCCGCCGAACGGATGCCGCCCCGACAGCAGCTCGTAGGCGATGCACGCAAAACTGTAGACGTCCTCGCCGGCTTCCGGGGGTTCCCCGTTGACGCGTTCCTCGCTCGCATAGGCGAGTTCGACGTCTGGTTGACGACCGCCGCCTGCCTCCTCCCCGATCCAGGGCTCGTGACGACGCGTATCGCCCTGCTCGCGCCGGACGAAGCCGGTGTCCAGCAGCCTGACCTCGCCGGTCGAGGTGATCATCACGTTGCCCGGCCGCAGATCTGCGTGCACGACACCACGTCGGTGGATGAACGAGAGTCCGGCACCCATCCCACCGATGATGGCGAGCGCCTGTTCGCGTGGCATTGGATGAGTGTCGAGCCGATCGAGCACGCTGGACAGCAGTTCGCCTTCGAGCAGTTCCATCACCAGAAAATAGGTCGACCCGTGCCGGTCGAGATCGAACACACGCGCAATGTTCGGGTGCGACAGTGATTGAGCCAGATGGAACTGGCGTTCGAGTTCCGCAAGCGCCCCGGGGCTGTCGGGATAGTTTCGATTCAGCACCCGCAGCGCCACGCATTGCGCGGACGGATCGAGATGCGCCCGATGCCGGTCGAGCGCCTTGTAGACAGTCCCGGCATGACCGCGACCGAGAATGGCCAGCAGATCGTAGCGGTCTCGCAGCACGCTGCCGGGGGCGGCGCCGCCCGCGACATCCGGACGCCTTGTGGGTTGTGCGCGTCGCGGTTGCGGTGCTTCGCGATCGACTTGAACCGGATCAGGGAAGGTCCGGGCGGGACGCCCCCCTGCTGTCGATGTTTTCTGAACCTCCGCCATCCTGCGCCAGCGGGTCCCGGTATCCGTCGTACTCGGTGCCGGATCCGTCCTGGGTGCGGCTTGCTCTGCACTCTCTTCGTCTTCTTCGGCTGGTCCAACCACGCCGAAAACAAGCTGAGCGATGTCGCTCTTCAGTGAGCGCGCCAGCGCCGCATCCACGCGTCCGCGCCGCTGATATTGATCGAGCAACGCCAGCGCATCCCAGGGCGCCTCGGTATTGCTGCGACAGATCTCCAGGAATGAGGCCTGCATCCGGGCACGATCGCAACGGCCGGCAGCGTAGTCGTCCAGCCAACCGGCAAGGTCGCCGCGTGCAGCGGCGGTTTCGTCACTCGGCCCGTTGTTCATCGAGACACTCATGACAGTCGGGTACCCTAGGCAGTCGAATCAGGGCAGTCGAATCGAATCCAGCGACGGTCGAGTCTAAGCGGCATGCCGCGGCGACACACCTGTCGCCCGCTTCCGACCGGGCCTGCCCAAAGTGGGGACCGCCGAACCCACAGCTTCCGGGCCGTCCATGCGCTCAACTAAGGACAATGTCACTTGCTTAACGAGTTGGCGGTTGACGGTTGACGGTTGACGGCCAGAAAAATGCCTTCCTTTCCGACCGTCAACCGTCAACGGACAACTGTCAACCCGCTTAACTAAGCGCCATTGCCGTTAACCTCCTTGTGCGCCTTCCGGCCGTCAACAGTCAGCTTTCGTACTAGCGCACACCCTTCAGCGGCAGGATCGCAAACGAAGCGAGAAAGGCAATCGCGCCTGCCGCAACGAACAGCCACGTGTAGTCACCGCGCCCGAGCGCCAGGATGATCGGACCGAGCGCAGGGGCCACCGACTGCGGCAGGGCATTGGCGATGTTGAACATGCCGAGATCCTTCGCCGCATCCAGTTTCCGGTTCGGCAGAATCTGCGTCACCAGGGCCAGTTCGACGGCGAAATACACGCCCTGCCCGATGCCCGTCAGCGCCATGCCGACCAGCATTTCGGAATATTTGCCCGCCGCGGCGATGGTCCACAGACCCGAGCCGTAGACCCCCGCAGCCACCAGCACGAAGATCTTGCGACGACCCGTCGCATCGGAAATGCGTCCGCCGAGCAGACTGGAAATGACGATCATGCTTGCCTGGACGAGCATCGACTTGAATATGAGCCCAGGTACGGCCGCGACGTCGTAACCGAGCTTGTCGATCAGGTAGTACGACTGATACGTCGTAAGGAATGCGGTGCCCGTCACCAGCAGGAAGCGGCTCAGCCAGGCCCACGCGAAGTCCGGATGCTGCGCGGGGTTCAGCCAGAACGACCGAATGAACTCGCCAGGCGTCGAACCCTGCAGGTGCGAAGGCTGCTGCCGTCGATCAGGCAACAGCAGCACCAGCACCATGACTGCGGCCGATCCGACCATGCCCGGCACAAGAAACATCATCAGCATCGACGTCGGCAACGCCTGCACCAGGAACGTGCCGCCCACCTGCCCGATCGGCATGCAGATTCCCAGCACCCCTGAGACGGTGCCGCGCTGCGAGGCCGGGACCTGATCCGGAAGGATCGCAACGATCGCAGCCAGCACGGCATTGAATGCCAGTTGCGCGAGACACCAGCCGAGCAACAGCACAGGAATATTCGGTGCCAACGCCACGATGGCGAGGCACGCCGTGCCGCAGACCATGCCGCCGATCAGCCAGGGACGTCGCATCCCGAGACGCGACGTCGTTCGATCGCTCAGCCGCCCGAAAACCGGGTTGCCCACGAGTGCGAAAAAAGCGCCCACGCCCAGCACCATCGCGAGCTGCCCGGCCGCATTCGCGGGCGCAAGCTGCCGCACGCGCAGCGCAATCGTCACGAGCATCGGGGTCAGCAGCGCAAGCCACACGCCCGTATAAGCCAACGCATACACGAATACGAAGAATCGACTGACGCGCGGCGCTTCCTCACCCACGCCCGCAGCAGCAACGCCGGTCCCCGAAGGAACAGACTCGACCATCGACGATCCTCCCCCAACCGGCCAATGAAGAATGTGGACAGCGGACGGGTGACCGAGGCGTGGCAACGCCTTCTGACCATCCGCTATCCGCTATCCGCTTCTTTCTTACCTCTTACCTGGTTTTTACAGGGAATACATCGGCCACGAAAGCGCCGTGCCTTCGATGCGATGCATCGGTGTACCATTTGCACATATACGGGATCGCCGCGGCGATCCCCCACAACATCGACCCGGGCGCCAGCCCGATGTTTGAGCGACGACGCACGCAACGATCATGACCGCTGAGAACGACGAGTCCCGGACCCGCTCCCGCAAGGCCAGCATCGACGACGTCGCCGAGGCTGCGGGCGTCGCCATCAAGACCGTCTCGCGGGTTCTCAACAACGAACCGAACGTTCGCGAAGAAACCCGCGCGCGCGTCCTCGTAGCGGTCAAACGCCTGAACTATCACCCGAGCCCTTCGGCCCGCAGCCTCGCCAGCCGGCGCTCGTACCTGATCGGCCTCGTCTACGACAATCCCAGCGGCAACTACACCATCGAAGTCCAGCGCGGCGCGCTCGCACGCTGTCGCGAAGGCAAGTTCCTGCTGCTGCTGCACGAAGTCACCGGCAGCGGCGAAGAACTGACACAGGACGTGATGGCCTTCGCCAACCAGACGCACATCGACGGACTGATCCTCGCGCCGCCGCTGAGCGAATCGGCCGAGATCATTCGCGCGCTCGACGACCACGGGCTGCCGTTCGCACGCATCGCACCCAACGACATGAAGCATCGTTCCCCCTACTCCGACATGGACGACGAAGGCGCGGCACGGGAGATGACGGAATACCTGATCGGACTCGGGCATCGACGCATCGCCTTCATCATCGGACGGCATGGACACTATGCGAGCGGCCAGCGATTGAAGGGCTACAAGGCGGCGCTCAAGGCGCATCGCATCGCCTTCAATCAGGACTACGTCCGCCAGGGCGACTTCCTGTTCGAATCCGGACTGCAGGCCGCGCGACAGCTATTGGCTCTGCCGGCCCGCCCAACCGCCATTTTCGCGGCGAACGACGACATGGCCGCCGGTACGCTGATGGCTGCGCACGAGATGGGCATCGCCGTTCCCGGACAACTGTCGGTCGCGGGATTCGACGATGCCGCCATTTCCCGCACCGTCTGGCCGCCGCTGACCACGATCAACCAGCCGACCTACGAGCTTTCCTACTCCGCAGCCGACCTGCTCCTGAAGTCGCTGCTGTCCGGAAATGCCCCAAAATCCACGCGCCTGCCGCACAAGCTCATCAGCCGCGCGTCGACCGGTGTCATGCGCAATCCGGGCGACTGATCGCCGGCAGCGACCCGCCATTCGCCGGTCGGTCCTGTCGAACGACCGCGATCGCGCGCATCATTGCGCCACTCGTCGATGTGCGAGGGACAGACTCAAGAGGTCCAAGTCCATGACCCAGTTCAATGCTCCTCTGCGTCGTTCGCGTTCCAACCGCATGATCGGCGGTGTCGTGTCCGGCCTTGCGCGCTATTTCGGCATGGATGTGACGTTGGCGCGTGTGCTGTACGTGATCATCTCGATCTGCTCGGCCGCGTTCCCCGGCATCCTGGTCTATCTGCTGTTCTGGATCCTCACGCCGGAGGAACAGTTCGACGATCCGCGGGTCGTGTCGACGCAGTAGCAAAGAACGAAGCGGATGGCGGATGGTGACCGGCAGGAGTCGGCCATTGGCCGGTTCCCGTGCGCAGCGCGCTTCCGGTCCATCCGCTATCCGCTTCTATCCGGCGCCATGTCGGTTCCGCCGCGGCTCGTTCGTCCTTGGCACAGCGGTTTGAGCAACGACAGGAACAACAATGAAATCGACGATTCTTTATCCGCTCGTCTGTGCACTGGCAACCCTCGGCGCCTGCGCGAAACACGAACCTGCCATCGACACGCCCGCACCGGCCGCGCCAGCGGCGACACCGGTCGACGTTCCGGCCGGCACCTACACGATCGACAAATCGCATGCGAGCCTGATCTTTCGCGTCGATCACCTGGGGTTCTCCAACTACACGGCCCGTTTCAGACAGTTCGATGCGACGCTGACTTTCGATCCCCTCAACCTCGCCGCGTCCAGTGTCGCCGTGACGGTCGACCCGCGCTCGCTCGAAACCGATTTCCCCGATCCGGCGACACTGGATTTCAATGCCCAATTGCAGGGCGAGCAGTGGCTGAGCTCGGCGCAGTTTCCGCAGATGACCTGGCAGTCGACCAGCGTCGAAGTCGTCGGGCCGCGCAGGATGAAGATTCATGGCGACCTCACCCTGCGCGGCGTAACGAAGCCCGTGACGCTGGATGCGACCTTCAACGGCGGCTACGCGGGTCACCCGATGGATCCGCATGCGCGCATCGGCTTCTCTGCGCACGGCACGCTCCACCGTTCGGATTTCGGCATGAGCTACGGCATCCCGGAACCGGGCTCGAAGATGGGCGTGAGCGATGCGGTCGAGGTGATCGTCGAAGCCGAGTTCAGCGGTCCGCCGCTGTCCGGCGCCGGACAGGAATAGACCGCGAGCGGAAGGGGCGATCCGGGGCGTATGATCGCTGCCTTCCGGGTCCGCACGGAGATTTCCGTGACCATCAGGATGACCGGCGAGGATCTGCTGCGCTTCGGGCAGTTCGTCCTGCAACGAGGCGTCTCGGGCAGCATGCGCATCGTCAGCGAAGCCTGGATCGATGAAGCCACCCGTCCCAAGTTCTCCTGGCGCAACGACTACGGCACACAGCGCAGCACGACCTACGGCCATCTCTGGTGGGTCGCCGACAGCCCGGCTGTTCCCGCCGTCTTCGCCTGGGGCTACGGCGGACAGTTCGTCTACGTCGTACCGTCGCGCGATCTCGTCGTTGTGACAACGACCGACTGGACCGGCATCGGCGCCGAAACCAATCCAACGACTTTCGCCGGACAGATTCTTTCCATCATCGCGGGCGACATCCTGCCGGCCGCGCGCAACTAGCCAAGAGACTCATCGTGTCACTCACGCTTCACATGCATCCGCTCTCTTCCTTCTGTCACAAGGTGCTGATTGCGCTCTACGAGAGTGGAACGCCGTTCGAAGCGCGCACGGTCAATCTGTTCGACGAGGCGCAGCGCGCGCAGCACTTCGCAATGTGGCCGATGGGCAAGATACCGGTGCTGCGCGACGAGAGACGCAACTTCACGGTGCCCGAGACCAGCATCATCATCGAGTACCTGGAACGGTTCTATCCGGGCCCGCAGCCGCTCCTGCCGCAGGACACGACCGCCCTGCTGGATGCGCGACTGTGGGACCGGATCTTCGATCTGTACGTCGCCGTCCCCATGCAGAAGATCGTCGGCGATCGCCTGCGCGCTGCCGACGAGAAGGACCCGCGGGGCGTTGCCGAAGCGCGCACCGCGCTGGGAATGGCCTACGGCATGATCGATCGTCAGCTCGCGACCCGACGCTGGGCAGTCGGCGACACGTTCACGATCGCCGACTGCGCGGCGGCGCCTGCATTGTTCTATGCGGGCATTGTCGAAGCCTTCCCGGATACCTATCCGCACCTCGCGGCATACTTCGAGCGCCTCGTGAAGCGCCCCAGCTTCCAGCGGACGCTCGCCGAGGCGCGCCCCTGGTTTCAGTACTTCCCGTACCGGGAAGCGATGCCTGCCCGGTTCCTGTAAGAACTAAAGCGGCCGCGAAAGACCGCATAAAAGAAGCAAAGGGACAGAGAGCACGATCCCTTTTCCCGAACTTCTAGCATTCTTTTATGCGGTCTTTCGCGGCTCTCTTTTTTTCCTAGTCAGGCAACGTCACCCCCGACCCGCCCATTTCCGCCGGCATGTCCTTCATCTTGGGTTTGCCGTCGGGAATGCGCAGCACGGTTTCCTGGTAGTGAACGTGCAACGCCGGTTCGAACTTCAGCTCCGGCAGCATGGCTGCATAGACGTCGACGAGACCCATCGTCGGATGGTCAGTGAACAGGTGCCCACCGCATTTGAGGCACCACTTGCGGTAGCTGATGGGCGTCTTGTTGTACGTTCCGATGCTGCTCGATCCCTTCGTCACCCGCAGCGCCTGCGGCTGCCACAACGTGAACGCGTTGACCGGGCCCGCCGACCATTGCCGGCACGAGCCACAGTGGCAGTAGCCCATCGCTGCCGGCTGCCCCGACACCTCGAACTGCACTTCGCCACAGAAACAGCTTCCCCTGTACGGACCTGTGCTCGCCATGATCGTCTCCCCGTCTGCTGGACTGACTGAAGCACACTTTACGCCCTCCCGTTGCCGACTCAACCGTCCGGAAGCCGGGGGTCAGGCATGACTTTCCTCAGGGTCCTGCTCGCGCTGCGGGTCGATCGCCTCCCAGGACAGGCGGTGCGACAGCCAGATCTCGCGAGTCGGCGGAAGGACTTCCGGATCGTCCAGGGTGGCCGTCGTCAGCTCGATCAGCGCCGGATTGTCGTCGTGCCGATAGGCGATCTGGCTGCCGCAGCGTCCACAGAACTGCCGGATGACGGGGGCGGAGGAAGCGAACGGCGTCAGTTCGCCGCGCAGCACCTCGAACCGATCCAGGCGCACGACGAACCAGGCAACGGCTGGCGCCCCGCTGGCGCGGCGGCAGGTGGGACAGTGGCAGATGCTGCTGGAGAGCGGCGAACTGCTGACCCGATAACGCACCGCTCCGCAAAGGCAGCCGCCCTCGACCTTCGCATCATTCATATGCTCCTCCTCGCTACCGCGTGTTCATTTTTACACTCTTTATGCCGGTCTTTCGCGGCTCTCGTCCTTCCTGTTATCCGTGCACGCCGCGCGAATCGTCCGGCGCCTGCTCGCGATCATGCAGGCCGTAATCGCGGATGACCTGCGCGACTCGCAGCCGGTAGTCCGCAAAGATGGCGGCGCGGCCGACCTGCTGGATGGCGCGGTGCGCCTCGAGATTGCGCCATTGCTCGACCGCGCGTTCATCACGCCAGAACGAGAGCGACAACAGACGTCCTGGCTGCGACAGGCTCTCGAAACGTTCGATGGAAATGAATCCGTCGATCTGCGCCAGCAGCGGTCGCAACTGTGCCGCGGCGTCGAGATACGCATGCATGCGATCCGGATGCGGCTGCGCTTCGAAGATGACGGCGATCATGGCTGCAACGCCGGCAGATTGAACGCGCCCTCGACGTTCTCGACGAACGTTCGTTCCTCGCGCAGGATGAACCGGGCCTGCTGCGCGAAGGCGAAGTTGGCCCGACCCTCCGCATCTGCCTTGAGACGCGAGCGGTAGGCTTCATAGTCCGCCAGGCTGGCGAACGAGATCAGCCCCCAGGCCACGTCGTTGCTGCCTTCGTGCGGCAGGAAGTAACCGACGAGGTGTCCGCCGCAACGCGGGATGATGCCGCCCCAGCGCGTCGCGTACTCGCGGAACGCCTCGTGCTGGAACGGATCGATCTGGTAACGGATGACGCAGGTGATGGGCATGTGGCGATCCTCTCGAATGCGGCTACGATAGGCCGGACGCAGGCCGCGATGCTTCGATGGGGATCGAACCATGCAGGAAGGAATCACGATCGCACGGGTCGCCACCCTGATGGCGGAACGAGGACGCGCGCAGATCCTCGGCGCGCTCATGAGCGGTCGTGCCCTGACGGCGACCGAACTGGCCGACGCCGCAGGCGTCACCCGGCCGACCGCCAGTTCGCATCTGGGCAAACTGCAGCGGGCGCATCTGATTGCTGCAGAAAGCCAGGGCCGGCATCGTTATTTCCGGCTCGCGAGCAACGAAGTAGCGCAACTGCTGGAAAGCATGATGGCGGCCGACCACCTGCTCGCGCCGGATCGACACTACGGACCGCACGATCCCGAACTGCGCAAGGCCCGCGTGTGTTACGACCACCTTGCCGGCGCACTGGGCGTCGCGGCGTACGACGCCATGAAGCAGCATCGATTGCTCGCCTTGGCCGCTGATGAGCTGATGCCCACCGACGCCGGCTGGGCCGTGTTCGACCGGCTCGGCATTCTCGCCAGCCGGATGCCCGCGACGCGCCGGCCACTCTGCCGTACCTGCCTCGACTGGAGCGAGCGACGCCATCACCTGGCCGGTGCGCTCGGAACCGCGCTGCTGACACGGATCATCGAGCTGCGCTGGGCGAAGCCAGTGAAGGACTCGCGTGTCGTGCGCTTCTCGGCCGCCGGCGAACGCGCCTTGCGGCAGACATTCTCCATGTAAGAACAGCAAGATCCGGAAGAAGAATTTCACACAGAGATCACAGAGGGCACAGAGTCAAGGCAAAGAGGAAGAGTTTCCACCTCTTCTCCGACTCTATGCCCTCTGTGTGAAACTCTTACTCCTCACGCCGCCGAAGGTTGAACTGCCGCATCAGCGAGCCGCGCAGGCGTGCGATGGTCCGCTGCGATCAGGCTGTAGAACACCGGGACGACAAACAGGGTGAAGATCGTGCCGACGATCATGCCGGTGACCAGTACGATGCCGATGCTGTTGCGCGCTTCGGCGCCCGGGCCTGAGACCAGCACCAGCGGGAAGTGACCGAAGACGGTGGCAGCGGACGTCATCAGCACCGGACGCAGGCGCGTGAGCGACGCTTCGCGCAGCGCGGCGAGCTTTTCGATGCCGCGTTCCTGCAGCGTGTTGGCGAACTCCACGATCAGGATGCCGTTCTTGGCAATGAGCCCGACCAGCGTGATCAGGCCGACCTGCGAGTAGATGTTGATCGTCGTCAGATCCAGGAACGTGAACACCAGCGCGCCGGAGATCGCCAGCGGCACCGAACCGAGCAGCACAATGAGCGGATCGCGGAAGCTCTGGAACTGCGCGGCCAGCACCAGGTAGATCAGCACGACCGCGAATGCCAGCGGCGGATCGAGGCGCGTATAAACGCGCAGCCCCGGCACCTGCGACACCGCGTTGTAGACGTCGCCGAACATCTGTTCGGTCGATCGGCCGCGCTCGAGCCAGTCCTTGGCCACCAGTCCGCCGAAGCCGCCCCAGTCGGCCGTCAGCGACCACATGAAGTCGGTTTCCGGAAACGCCGTGATCGCCTGGATCAGCTTCTGCGAATCGCGATCGGTGGCTGTCAGGGTGGAGTCCGGAGAAGCCTCGAAGAACAGGCTGATGTGACTCTGGTCTTCGACCGGTGCGAGTTCCTGACGCGAGTACTGATAGAGCGGCCACGCGGCCAGCGTCACCAGCAGCGCCAGCACCACCACGACCGCTCGCATGCCGAGCGCGCGATCCAGCCCGCGTGCATAGGCGCGACTGACGACGTCGAAGACGCGATTGACGACGATCGTCAGCTTCGCCTGTTTGCCGTGCGCATGCACGAACCGCGAACTCATGACGGGCGACAGCGTCAGCGCCACGATGCCGGACACCACGACGGCCGCCGCCAGCGTGATGGCGAATTCGAGGAACAGCGATCCCGTCAACCCGCCCTGGAATGCGATGGGTGTGTAGACCGTCGCCAGTGTGACCGTCATGGCGACGATCGGGCCCGCCAGTTCGCGCGCGCCCAGCAATGCCGCATCGATGCGCGACCTGCCTTCGCGGACATGCCGCTCGATGTTCTCCACGACGACGATCGCATCGTCCACGACCAGACCGACGGACAGCACGATGGCCAGGATCGTCAGCAGATTCAGGCTGAATCCGCAGGCCAGCATGACGATGGCCGCACCCACCAGCGACACCGGCATGGCCACGAGCGGCACCAGCGCCGTGCGGACCGAGCCGAGGAACAGGAATACCACGAGTGCAACGATCAGCACCGTCTCGCCGAGCGTCTTGGTGATTTCCTTCAGCGCGCTGCGCATGAACATCGTGCCGTCCCAGACCAGGCGCATTTCCACGTCTGCCGGCAGGTTGGGCTCGATGCGCTGCATTTCCTCGCGCAGGTGCTGCGCGACTTCGATCTCGTTCGATCCCGGCAGCGGCCATACGCCCAGATACACGCTCTGCTGCGCGTTGTACTTGGCCACCATCGTTGCCTCTTCGGCGCCGAGTTCGACGCGTGCCACGTCGCTGAGCCGGACGATGGCGCCATCACGGTCCGCCACGATCAGATTCTCGAACTCCGACACCGCGCGCAGATCGGTATCGGCGAGCAGATTCACCTGCACCAGGTTGCCCTTGGTCTGCCCGACCGCGGCGAGATAGTTGTTTCGCTGCAGCGCCGACTGCACATCGCCCGGCGACAGGTTGCGCGACGCCAGCCGGTCCGCGTCGATCCACACGCGCATGGCCAGCGGTCGCGCGCCTTCGAAACTCACGCGCTGCACACCTTCGAGCGTCGCGAGCTGCGGCTGCAGGGTGCGCGACAGCCAGTCGGTCAGCGCCGGCACGTCGCGCTGCGTCGATGTGAAACCGAGATAGAACGTCGCGTAGGGCCGGTCCGCACGCTGCACTTCCACCATGGGCGGTTCCGCCTCAGCGGGCAGTTCCGAACGGACCTGCTGCAGCCGCGCCGTCACCTCCGCAAGCGCATCGGTGCTGTCGTGATCGAGCGTCAGCCGGACCGTGACGGTGCTTCAACAGCGCGCGCGTACCGACCAGCACGGGCACGAGATTGACGACGACGGCCAGCACCGGATGCCGGATGAATAGATCGGTGAACGAGCGCATGACCGGAAAACCTCTGCGGGTACTGGACGACTCAGAGCGGGACCGCGGGCGACTGAACGGCAGTCGCAGCCACGACCTCGGCCGGCTGGTCGGGAATCACCAGCGCCGCTTCGCGCAGCTTGAAGGATCCCGACGTCGCCACGCGCTCGCCGGCTGTCAGTCCGGCGGTGACGACGACCTCGTCGCCCGACATCGCATCCACTTTCACGACCCGCGTCCTGGCACGCGTATCGCCCTTCTCATCCTGCTCCAGCACGAACACATGATCTCCGGACGGCCCCTTGCGCAAGGCGCTGGCGGGGATCGCCACTGCGAACGTCGGCGTACCGAGCGGCACCTGCACACGCACCGATGCACCCGGCGCCGGTGCGCGCGCGGCGTCGCGCAAGCGGGCGCGGACGATTGCGTTGCGTGTCGTCGGATCGACGCGCGCATCGATGGCGAGGATTTCTGCAGCAGTCGCCTGCTCCGCACCGGAAGCGAAGACCTCGACGTTCGTGCCGGACCGCAGACCTGCCGCGACCTGCTGCGCTACGGTGAAGTCCACATAGGCGGATTCGTCGATGCCCTGCAGCGTCGTCAGCAGCGAACCCTCGTTCAGGTACTGACCGGGATGCACGTCGGAAATACCCACGCGCGCACGGAACGGCGCGCGGATGGTCTTGCGCGCAATCACCGCCCGCGTCTTCTCGATCTGTGCGAGCGATACCTCGCTCTCGGCCCTCGCGGTATCCACTTCCATTTCGGACGCCGCGCGTTGCTCGCTCATCCGCTGCATCCGGGCGAACTGCGTCCTCGCCAGTTCGGCCTGCGCTTCGAGCGCCCGCAGTTCCGCCTGCTCCACCGACACATCCAGCGCGACCAGCACCGTACCGGCCTCGACGATCTGTCCCGGCACCAGCGACACCTGCTGCACCGTGCCGGGCAGTTCATTGCGCACGGTGATCGATCGCAGCGCGACCACGGTACCGATCGAGGTCGTCGTGCGACGGTGCTGCCGCTGCTGTGCCACGGCAACGGCCACGGCTTCTGCCGGTTCCGGCTGGCTGGCCGCGATGGCATCGGCTTCCGCAATGCTTGCCTGCTTCCATGCAGCGAGCGCCGATCCTGCGGCAACGACTGCGCCGATCAGCACGACAGGTGCGATCCATCTGCGTTTCATTCCAGATCTCCCATTCGATTCGACGACTGTGCGCCAAGGTAGCGGCGCAGAGGATCGCGAGAAATGCGCGGCACTGAAACTCAGAATTGCCGCGAGCGCAGGAATCGGCGCGCTGTGACCTGTTCGTAACGACAGCAACACGAAACAGTCGGGAGAGACGAGACGATCGGACGAGTGCGGGACAGCAACGAACGTCACACGGATCGAACGGCGCATCGATGTCTGCGCGAGCCGATCCGGAGCGTCCTTCATCCCTTGCAGGTCAAGAATCCGTCTTGACTCCCAGGCACCGGGATGCCGTTGCGTGCGGGAAGCTCGCGCGCCGGTGGGCGCGCGACGGCTCAGGGAACGTGGGTCGCCCAGAGATCCTGGAGGTAGCCGAAGTTCCAGTTTTCCGGCGACTCGCGGGCCGCGATCTTGTCCTGGATGTGCGGATCCATCAGATCGAGCAGCTTCGGTTCGAGCGGCAGACCCGACTTGGTGGAGAAGAACACCTTCACCCTGGGCGCCGTGAGCTTCTTCGGATTCTGTTCCACGACGACGGCGAGCTTGCCCGACGTCATGCGCACCAGCGATCCCACCGGATAGATGCCGATCGTCTTCACGAACGTCTGCAGCACGACCGGATCGAAATGACCCTGCCACGACGCCATCTTGGCGATCGATTCGGCCGGATCCCATCCTGCCTTGTACGGCCGATTCGATGTGATCGCATCGTAGACATCGCAGACCGCGCTCATCCGTGCAATGAGCGAGATGTCGGCGGCGGCGAGCTTGTCCGGGTAGCCCTTGCCGTCGATGCGCTCGTGGTGATGACGCGCGACGTCGAGCACGCGTTCGTTGTCGACGCCGCTTTCGAGCAGCATCTCGTGCCCTCTCACGGGATGCGACTTGATGATGGTGAATTCCTCGTCCGTGAGCTTGTCGGGCTTGTTGAGGATGTCCTGCGGCATCGCCGCCTTGCCCAGATCGTGCAGCAGCCCGGCCATGCCGGCGTCGCGGCAGGTCGCATCGTCCAGACCGAGCTGTCGGCCCAGCGACACCATCAGCGCACACACGGAAACGGAATGCATGTAGGTGTATTCGTCGGCCAGCTTCAGCCGGCACAGACTGATGAGGGCATCGGCGTTGCTGTCCACGGAACTGACGATGTCGTCGACCAGTGGCTGGCACTCGCTGGTGTTGACGGCGTTGCCCATGCGCGCCTCGGCGAACAGCGAATTGACCGCCGCCTTGGACCGCTTCAGTACATTCGCTGCATTCTGCAGCTCATCCGCCATCGATTTGCGCGGTTTCGGCACAGGTACCGGTGACGGCGCCGGAACCACCTGAACGATAGGAGCCTCGGGCTCGACGTCGAGCCCCTGCGACACGTCGATCCAGCACTCCGCGGCACCGCAGTTGCGGACGCGCGCCAGCATCTCGTCATCGTTGATGACGAAACGCATCTTCCAGATGGAATGATTGAGCCAGGAACCTTCGACGGAGTTGAGGAACATCCCCGTACGGACCTGCGATATGGCGATCTTCTTCAGCATCGATCCCGCACCATCGGCAGCCA
>CAZBKC010000031.1:0-16438 GCA_964492345.1 uncultured Steroidobacter sp.
CCTGTTTCGGCATCAGCGATGTCTGCAGCGCGGGCAGATACAGGTCCATCAGTGCTGCATCTTCGGCAGGCGGCAACACGAGATGGGGCGTACCCGAAACCTTGATGGGCGTGATCCGGTCGATCGTCGAATAGATCTCTTCCAGGCCGGCGCGATCCTCGCCGCGAAAACTGCGGCCGTGAGTCTCATCGCTGAAGCGCTGCAGGGCTTTCAGATCGGCCTTGTTCTCGCCCGAGGCGTCGGGATCGCCGATGCCGATGGTGTGAATGACGACGCGGTGGTCCGCGGCGATGCGAGCGGGATCGTCCGGGGGTACCCGGCTCGCGGTGTCGTTGCCGTCCGTCAGCAGGACCAGCACCTTGTCCTGCGCCCTGGAGTTTTCGGTCATTTTCACCAGCGACGGCGAACGCACAGTCGAAGCCGAATATCCTCGTCACCACCGGGCAATTCGGCAAGAATCATCTGGGCGACCGCGACAACCATCTGCCGACGAAACACGGCTTCGACGAGTTCTTCGGCAATCTGTATCACCTGAACGCTGAAGAAGAACCCGAAGGCTATTTCTATCCGAAGGATCCGGAGTTTCGAAAGAACTACGGCCCCCGCGGTGTGATCCACTCCTATGCGGATGGCCGCATCGAAGACACCGGTCCGCTGAATACCGCGCGCATGCCGACGGTCGACGAGGAGTTCCTCGGCGCAGCCAAGAACTTCATCAATCGGGCGAATCAGGACAAGAAGCCCTTCTTCGTCTGGTTCAACACGACACGCATGCACGTATTTACACATCTGAAGAAGGAATCGCTCGGCAAGACAGGCAAGGGCATCCACGCTGACGGCATGGTCGAGCACGATGGTCACGTGGGCGAACTGCTCAAGCAGCTCGACGATCTGGGCATCACGAACGACACCATCGTTCTGTACACCACCGACAACGGTGCCGAACTCGCGCTGTGGCCGGATGGTGCAATGACCATGTTCCATGGCGAAAAGGGCACGACCTGGGAAGGCGGCTTCCGCAATCCGATGATGATTCGCTGGCCGGGCGTCATCAAACCCGGCACGGTCTACAACGACATCATCTCGCTGATGGACTGGTTCCCCACGTTTGCGGCGGCAGCCGGTGAACCCAACATCGGCAAGGCAGGGCTGGACATGGGCCACGAATACGCCGACGGTATGTGGGAGATGGATCAGAACGTCGGCAAGCTGCTCAAGACACTGGACGATTCGGGAATTTCCAACGATACGATCGTGGTGTTCACGACCGACAATGGTCCGAACTTCTTCAGCTGGCCGGACGCAGCCAATACGCCGTTCCGCAGCGAGAAGGATTCCAACTGGGAAGGTGCATTCCGTGTGCCGGCCATGGTCCGCTGGCCAGGCCGGATCAAGCCGGGTCAGGTCACGAACGCGCTGTTCTCGGGTCTCGACTGGTTCCCGACACTGGTCGCGGCCGCCGGCGACAACAGCATCAAGGACCGCTTGTTCAAGGGCACCAGTCTTGGCGGCAAGAGCGTCAAGGTTCATCTCGACGGTTACAACCAGTGCGTTGCTCACGGTGTTCGCGCTGATTCCTCAATTGCCTTCTGCAGTTCGCGCGACATGAGCCTGTCGATTTTCACGGCGAGATCCTGGTTCACCAGCGACTGCAGCTTGGTGCGCAACTCCGGTCGCCTGTCGGCGAACTCGCGCACCTGGGTCACAGGCCAGCGCATGTAGCGTCCGGCGCCGGCGAACTTGGCCTCGATCTCTGACGGGTTGCCCGTCAGTGCCAACGCCGAACCGATGATCTGACCCGGCGCGAGTTCACCCAGCACCTGGTCGCTGCGCCAGATCTGCACTGATCCGTCAATCGCGATGCATAGCATCGGTGTGCTTTCGCCCTGCCGGAGGATCACTTCGGCCGGCTCCGCTGTGCGCCACTCGCCGAGCATTGCAAACGACAGGAACTCGCGCGGTCGCATCGATCGGAAGGCGAGGTCGTAGAGTTTCTGTTCATCGCTGGAAAGAACGACTGGCTGCCGTTCGGCGTAGATCCGTGCGATCTGATACAGGTTGATGATGGCAAATACGCTGCCCCACATCACCGGCGGCCAGAGGATCTGCGGTTGCGCAAGGTAGTACGGCATGACGATGAATGCCGCGGCCACCGCAAACCAGCGCAACCAGAGAATGTCGCGCACGGAATAGGAGACCAGCAGGAGCAGATTGGACGCGTGTGCGAAATAGTCAGCGGGCTGGAGGGACATGGCATCACCGTCTTGAAGGCGAACCTCAGTATTGAACCCGCGTTCCAGCCACCATCCAGAACCGGGATCAATCCATGGAAGAACGCAATTCCACGAGCGCCTGATCGAAGCTGTCGACGCGTATCAGTCCCAGGCGCGGATATTCCATATCGAGGATGAGATAGATCGAGACCGACGTGATGGCGGCAAATCCGGCGAGATGCAGCAGGCTTTGCCGGCTGGCCCTGGCCTGCCCGAACCCGGCCAGAAACGCGCTCACGAGAACGAGTGCACAGAGCATCACATAGATGGCCGCCGGCGGGTGCATCTCGGTCGCCCGCTGTCGCGTTTCCGCGATATCGAACACTGCGTTGAAGGCGGGCAGGACCACTTGTGCAACGGGTATCGAGCGGTCCTCGCGGGCCGCGGCAATCAGCCGCGCCCAGAGGTGCGCCTGCGTCTCACTCACCTTGACCAGAGCCGCCGCGATGACATCCGGATTCCTGACATTGCGGTAGACCTCGAGGCGCCGATCCACATACTGACGCATCAGTGCCCGAGTCTCGTTGCGTGCGCCCTGTTCCAGCAGATCGAGGCGCAGCCAGGCTGTGCCGATCGCGTTGACCTCCTCGACGATCAGATCGCGGCGGTGATCGAAACGGGCAGCGGCGCCGGTGAATGTGAAAGCCAGCAGCAGTCCCATCAGACCGAAAATGGCGCCCTCGACCGCACCAAGACCTTCGTTCACATCCTTGCCCTGCGTACTGGCGCGGCGACGTCCCAGCTTCCATCCCATGCGCACGGAGCCGGCGACCATCAAAAACAGGATCAGGGCGACGGGCGCTCCCGACAGCAGCAGTTGCATGGCGACTCTCCAGGGAAAAAGTATGGCCGGCGATCATTCCCAGTGTTCCTTCGTGCCTTCGATCTCAGGCGGAGCGGTGAACGCCGGCAGTTATTGTACTGGTCGTACGATGCTACTCATGCGCGGGCGCAGGGGCGCATCGCAGGTTCTACGTATGGCATGCCAAGGGGATGACGAGACTTTCAGTTCGTGCCGGGGCGCTCGGCACGCAGCGATCCCGGCCGCAGATTGAGGGTGAGCATCGCGAAGCCGGTGTTGTCCAGCTTCGTTTCGGGTGCCTCCCATTCTCCGCCAACGATCGACAGGCCGCGTAATCCGGCGACGCCCATCTCGAATCCGAGCCAGAAGTTGCCCGCGAGCCGATGCTCGACGGTCAGACCGAAATTCCAGGTCGAGAGATTCATGCGCGGTCGACGCTCGCCTGGTTCGATCGTCCAGGAGGCGCCGGACGGAGCGACGCCGAGCCGCAAGACCGTGTGGGTGGTCGGCGCATAAGTGATCGACGGCCACGGCATGATGGCAGTGAGCGTCCACTGGTCGTTGATGACGTAGGTGGCGCCGAGATAGGGCGTGTAGAAATCCTCGAGCGGCGAAACGTCGAAGTACGCGCCGACGATCCATGCAAAGCGGTCGCCGCGGACGTTGCGGGCGAACGCGCCGCCCATCGTTTCCCAGTACCAGCTGTCTTCCGGCGTGCGATGACCCAGCGGAGCAACGAAGGCGGCGATCTGCCAGTTGGGTGACTGCTGCCGTATCCAGCCGACGGGCACCGACACGCTGAACACCTCGAGTTGGTCGCGCGGCGCATTGTCGAGATCAAAGTGTGTCCATGACATCCATTGACCGATCGCGACGGCGTCGCGCTTGCCGATCGGAATGGGAAGGAATGCATATTCGGAGATCGCGGCCTGCTGGAACGTGACCTCGGAATCGGTGCCGTCAGCGCGGCGAAATGCAGATTCCTGGTAGACGCTGGTCCCGATCGCAGCGGCCGGCGGAAAGGGCGCGTTGCTCTGTGCGCGGACGAACTCGAATTCACTTTCCGAAAACCGCCGCACGAGAGTGTCGATCAGGCCCTCTGCCATGGCGGGCGCCGGTTGCCAGAGAAAGACAAAGACAGCGAGTGCACCTGTCGCACCCATGCTGCCGAAATGAACACCGGATCGTCGCTGTCGGGATTTCATGTAACGGCAAGATTGCCAGATCCCGATTGCCGGCGCTGCAGGCTCTCAAGGCACATCGGACGATGACTTCGCATCGAGATCGACTATCGATATCCGGTGTCGATCGCCGATAGCGGGAACTACTTACGACAGCCGGAAATGGGGACATTCCTCATTTTCCATTTCTCTTCACAGAACCGCTGGTGGATCGAGGCGAAGAGAAATGAGGAATGTCCCCATTTCTATGTCCCAGCCGAACACGGTACCGCCGCAGATCACGACCCCCGATCGCGTGACAACCCGCGCAGGCACGCTGCATTTCAAAGACGGCATTCCCGATCAGGCGACAGCGAACCGGTTGTACGACTACCTCGATTTCGCACGCGGCGTCGACAGCTATCTGAACGGACTTCCCGGCGTTTCTCTGATCGCGATACGCAAAGGCTTTCGCGATGCCGGCGCAAAGGATGGCGATGTACTGATGTTCTCGTCGCTGATGGATTCGAACTCGCTGTTTCTACGGCATGCTGAATGAACTGGTGCAGGAAGAACCGGCCAGTGCCCTGGATCCGGAGATCGCCGGCCAGTTCAATGCCATCGGCATCACCAAGTTCAAGTCATTCGATCCGGACGCGCGCATGAAGCGAGTGCTGACAGAGGCCGTGGCGACAGGCAACGCAGCAGCAAGGTCGTTGGCCGTTCGGCCACGCGCAGCGGAAGGATTTCGTTACTACCAGGATCCGGGCTCCTCCTGGACGAATCAGTTGTTCGTCGGCGGCTACGACTTCGTGACGCCGCCGCCGGTAATCACCAAAGAAGGCGTCAAACCCTTCCCCAGCGACGGTGCACGCAAACTGTCAGAACTTTCCCACACCGGCGGCGACTGCGAATACCGATGGCTCCATGACGTTGTATGTCTGGAACCGACAATCACGGCTGCGCGCATCACACTCGAAAGAGGTGGATCGAATGCTGGCGACCCGACGATGCTGCCTGCAACGCTGCAGGGACCGGCGGATGAGATAGCACGGGTCTTCGGCGGTCAGTTCGAACAGGCACTGCGCACGTTGCCCGTGGGTGGCTGGCAGGGACCGGTGCGTTCCGGATTCGGATTGCACCTGGTGGAGCTGAGATCACGCAAGGACGGACGCCAGGCGAAGCTTGAAGACGTCCGTGAAGCGGTGGAGCGCGACCTGCTGCACGCAAGAACCCGGGAGGCGAGTGCCGCCTTCTATGAACGCCTGCGCGCCAACTACGACGTGCGCATCGAGGATGTCTCCGCCGACGCGCAGCCGGCAGGTTGATCATGGAGAAGTCGATTTTCCGGAATCGGGCGACGCGCTGGCTGTTCGTATGCCTGCTGAGCTGGGTCGCCTTCGCGGCGCACGCCGACGTCTTTCGCCCTGCGTATCTCGAGCTGCGCGAGGCCGGTGGCGAGCGCTACGATGTGACGTGGAAGGTACCTGCGCAGGGCGACATGCGCCTTGCCATCAAGGTGCGCTTTCCCGAAGACACACAACAGCTGACCGAGCCGCAAGGCATGTTCGCGGGCAATGCGTTTGTCGAGCGTTGGCAGATCTCCCGCAAGGGTGGCCTTGCCGGCGCCATTGTCGGCGTCGATGGAGTCGCTGGCGGCGTGACCGACGTCATCGTCCGCGTCGAGCGTCTCGACGGCACGAGTCAGACGGAGCGGCTGTTGCCGCAGAGTCCGCAGTTCGTGGTGAAGGAGAAGACCGGCACTGCGGAAGTCGCCTGGTCCTACCTGGTGCTGGGTGTCGAGCACATTCTCGGCGGCATCGACCATCTGCTCTTCGTGCTGGCGCTGCTGCTGATCGTGCAGGGTACGAAACGTATCGTTGCGACCGTCACGGCTTTCACGATCGCCCACAGCATCACGCTCGTTGCTGCGACGCTCGGCTGGGTACACGTACCGGGTCCGCCGGTCGAAGCCATCATCGCGTTGAGTATCGTGTTCGTCGCGGCGGAAGTGATTCATGGTCTGCGCGGCAAACCCGGGCTGACCGCGCGAGCGCCGTGGGTGGTGGCTTTCAGTTTCGGACTGCTGCATGGCTTCGGCTTCGCTGGCGCGCTCGCGGAAGTCGGGCTGCCGCAGAAGGCGATTCCGGTCGCATTGCTGATGTTCAACGTGGGCGTCGAAGTCGGACAGCTCCTGTTCGTGGCCGCGGTCATTGCGGTACGGGCATTCATCGTGCGGTTGCCGGTGCCGAGGCCAGCCTGGTCAGCGTACGTTCTGCCGTACGTCATCGGCTCAGTGGCCATGTTCTGGGTGGTCGAGCGGGTCGGTGCATTCTCTTAGAGCGCCTAACGAAATGACTTCTGCGCACGGATTTGCCCCCACCCTGACCCTCCCCCGTAAACGGGGGAGGGAATCGAAAGAAGCCATTCGCTTTCCATTCCCTTGCCTTCCTGTTCCTTCTTCCCCTCCTCCGCTTGCGGGGGAGGGCAGGGTGGGGGGAGCGTCTGGACCGGCAATACGGTCATTTTGTTGGACGGTCTTAGAGGTGATTGGTTGTCATGCGAAGCATCAAGGTTTCAGTTGCCGTTGGTAGCACTCTTGTTGCGAGCCTCTGTCAGGCTGGGGGATTCCGACAGCAGTACTCGAAGAAGTCACGGTCATCGGTCAGCTCGATCGCCTGCAGGGTCGGCCCACGTCCGCGAGCCAGGGTGTGGTGACCGATGAGCAACTCGGACTGCGCCCGGTATTACGCACCGGCGAACTACTCGAAGTCGTACCCGGCCTGATCGTCACGCAGCACAGTGGCGACGGCAAGGCCAACCAGGACAACTACATCCGCGGCCTGGTCGCAGCCTCACCGCAGGTGGGTGAAGGAACACTGCTGGCCGCGGTCGACTACGCGAACATCGACGGTCCATGGGTGCTGGAAGAGGACTTTCGCAAACTGAATGTCCTGACGCGCTACACGCTCGCCGACGAGAAGCAGCGATTCGGTGTGACGGCACAGGCATATGACGGAGAGTGGCGCTCGACCGACCAGATCCCGCAGCGCGCAGTCGACGCGGGACTGATCGATCGATTCGGCTATGTCGATCCGACCGTCGGGGGCAAATCGCATCGCTACAGTCTGTCTGCGGATTGGTCGCGGGCCATGGGCCGCGGCGTCATGTCGGCACAGGCCTATGCAGTGGACTACGAACTCGACCTCATTTCGAATTTCACCTATGCGCTGGATCGCGAGCATGGCGATCAGTTCGAGCAGTACGACGAGCGCCGCATCTATGTGGTGTCGAGGTCGCCGCGATCTGGAATCCGGTGCAATGGTTGATCATCGACGCCGATCTCGCCTGGTCGCATTCGCGCTTCGATGACGACGATCCCGCAGGCGATCGCATTCCCGGCGCGGTGGAGAGCCTCGTTTCCGTCGGCGTGGCGATCGATCATCCCAGCGGCTGGTTCGGTGGCGCACGCTTCCGGCACTTCGGCGAGGCCCCGTTGATCGAAGACAACAGCGTGCGGTCGCAACCAACGATGCTGGTGAACCTCGAAGCCGGTTACCGCCTCAACCGCCAATGGAAGGTGAGCGCTGCGCTGTACAACGTATTCGACAGCACCGACAACGACATCACCTACTACTACGAGTCGCAACTTCCCGATGAGCCGCAGCCGGTGGAGGACATTCACTTCCATCCGGTCGAACCGCGCACTGTGCGTGTGACGCTGAGTTCGACGTTCTAGCAAGAAAGAAGCGGTTGGCGGTTAGCGGTTGGCGGATAGTCAGAGCGCGCGCTTTCATCCCTCGGGGTCGCGCGCAGGCTTCGCAGGAAGGTCTGCGACAGGAGGGCCTGCGGCAGGGAAGAAACAGAAAACTCCTTCCCTGCGGAAAACGTCCGCCCTCCTGACGAAGTCCCCTTGTGACCAACGGGAATCCCGCGCGGACCGAAGGCCGTCCTGTGACCGAAGGAAATCCCGCGGGACCGACAACAGCCGGCCGTCACATTTCACCCCGCCGGTTCGACGCTGATTGCCATCGCTTCCGTGTAGGTGAGTTCCACTTCATCGCCCACTTTGAGCTTGCTCAGGAAGTCCTGGCCTTCCGGTGTACGTACCGGAGCGGACCGGGCAAGTCCATCGGAGCCATAAAAGCTCACGACATGATTCTTGTTGTCGATGGCAGTGATGCGGACGGACTGGCTTACCTGTCGTTCGGCGGCCACGCCCGGTTTTGCACCTGGCGCTGCGCGTGCGATGGCTGCTTCGCCTGCAGGTGCAGTCGTTTCGCCCGACTCGTCGCCGCGGTTGCGAAGCTCTGCAACGAGTGATTCGTAGTAGCGCGCAACGACCTTGTCGCCCACTTTGACTTGCGCGAGATTCCGGATTTCCGGCGCCGCCCGAATCGTGAACTGCTTGCCGTCCGGCCCGCGCAACGTGACCATCCGCGTACCGACATCGATGGCCTCGACCGTCGCGGTCACGGTCTGCGTGTCTTCAACGGTCACGGGTTCCGGTGGCTTGGAGGTGCAGGCAACCAGCAGGAACAGGGATGCAAGAGCACCGAAGACGAGCGGGAAGGACAAACGCGATGACATCTGCAAACTCCCAGGGGTGTGGCGATCGCCGGAGGCATGGATGCTACGCGGTGCCCGCGTCAATCACCATCCCGAAATCGCTGTTGGATGTCTTCCCCGCTCGAACAATGCCGGCCAGCGTGAGCATACGCATCGGCACGCATCGACGACCCATGCGCAAAGGGTGTATCCGATCGACTGGCTTGCCCCGAAAGAAGGATTGTTCGATGGAACAGGGGATACCGGGTGTGGGGTTGGTGAAGCAATGAAGTTGGGTGTCAGCGCACAGAGCAACGTGCGGATCGTGCTGCTCATCGTGTCATTGCTTGCCGGCTCGTCCATCCGGGCCCAGGAACTCGAGCCCCGGGCCTATTCGCCCAATCCTGTCGGAATCAATTTCATTCTCACCAGCTACGGGCAGTCGATCGGCGGTGTGCTGTTCGATGCCTCCCTGCCTTTCAGTGACGTGGACGCGCATCTGGACAATGTGATGCTTGGCTACGGCCGCGCATTCGACGTCTTCGGTCGCAGCACGACCGTGCTGCTGGCGGTGCCTTACGTATGGGGGGATATCTCCGGCAACGTGGGCGAGGATCGACGCGAGATCAGTCGCTCCGGTCTGGCGGACACCCGATTCAAGCTGAGCATCAACCTGCTGGGCGGGCCGGCTCTCTCGCCGGCAGAGTTCGCGGCGCGCAAGCCGGACACGACGTTGGGAGCCAGCCTCAGCATCGTCGCGCCGACGGGCGAATACGACCCCTCCAAGCTGATCAACATCGGTTCCAACCGGTGGGCATTCAAGCCGGAGCTGGGGGTTTCGCATCCCATCGGCCCGTGGTTCCTGGAAGCGTCCGCGGGTGTCTGGCTCTTTACGTCCAACGACGACTTCTACGGTGGCAGAAAGCGCGAGCAGGATCCGATCTCGGCGCTGCAGCTGCACGCCAGCTACACGTTCCGGCCGCGCTTGTGGCTCGCTGCCAATGCAACCTACTACGAAGGCGGACGCACGACGGTTGACGGCCAGCGCCGCGCCGATCTTCAGGCGAACTTGCGCGTGGGGCTGACACTCGCACTGCCGCTCGGCAGGCAGCAGACGATCAAACTGGCGTGGAGCGAAGGCGCATCGACGCGCATCGGTGGCGACTTCACCACCTACAGCATCGCGTGGCAGTACCTGTGGTTCTGAGAAGCACTGCCGGAAATGGGGACGGGCTCCGATGGCACTGACTTAAGCACACGTGCCTCTGATTCGCCCCCTCCTCCGCGTAGCGGGGGAGGGTTGGGGTGGGGGCTACGTGCGGATGCGCGTGCTATCGCACGCTTGCCCCCATCCTGTCCCCCGCTACGCGGAGGAAGGGACGCACTCGTCGACGTCACCTCAATCGTTTAGTGCTACTGGGGACGAGCCCTTTTCGGGCCGGGCCCAACGCCATCAGAAGCGCCAGGCGCCCGAGAGCCAGAGCGCATTCGAATCGTCCACGTCGGAGATGTCGATGACTTCGTATTCGATGCGTGCGTGCAGATGCCCGAACAGCGTCAGACCCAGGCCCCCGCCATACACCAGATCTTCGTCGCTTTCGTCGATGGAGCCGATGCTCTCCGCATTCAGCTTCACGTCGTAGAAGTAGTACCCGACCTTCGCGAACAGCTCGATCGGGCCGAGCGGCACAGTGCCGATCAGGTAGGGCGCAAAGCCATTGATCTCCGCATCGACTTTCAGACCGCCGATGGTGTCGTCGGGATTACCCAGATCGATGTAATTGAGTTCGACGCCAATGAACTGGTTGAAGCGCCAGCCGGCGAAGACCTTGTACGCGGTGTCGTCGCTTTCGAACCTTTCCACGGCCGAGCCCACGTCCTCGATGGCATCGATCTCGAGGTTGAACTGGCCGACGCCGGCGCCCAGGTAGAGGCCGCTGTCGTTGTCGGCGAACGCCGGCACGACGCTGAATGCGACAAGGCCGACTGCAACAGTGCTGACTTTCACGACGGTCTCCTAAATAAAAAAAGGGGGGGTGGATGCCCGGTGTACACACCATGGATCCGCGACGCTGTCTGATTAACGCAGCAACGGGCGCGCCCTGGCATCCGTAGCACACGAAACTACGCGGCCAGTATTGCATTCGCTCGGTGTCTGAGAGCCTGCGGGTTTTGTCCATTGCGCGCGGTCGCTGGTGCCGGCAGATTGAGTCGACCGGGCTCAGAAAAGCCCGGATCGTCGATCGGTGGAGGCGCGGGCCTCTGCGATATTTCGATAAGATCACCTCATCGGCGCCGGCAAGCTGCAGCGGTAATGCGTTCGCAGGATTCGCCGGCGCCGCAACTGCGCCCACGATTTTGCCGATTACCACTGGGATGCGGGCGATCATTCCGGCGTTCTTCAGCATGCGAGGTAGAAGCAATGCGATTCCCCCGCCACTGCAGCTGGGCCGTCCTGCTCGGCACTGTGTCGCTGTTCGCGCTCGGCGCGGTACAGGTCGATGCGGCGGAGACCGGCCGCCCCCGCGTGGGTCTTGTGCTCGCAGGCGGTGGCGCCAAGGGTGGCGCGCACGTCGGGGTGTTGAAGGTGCTGGAGCAGTTGCACGTTCCTGTCGATTGCATCGCGGGCACCAGCATGGGCGCGCTCATCGGCGGCGGCTACGCATCCGGCATCCCTGCCGCCGAACTCGAGGAATTCCTGGTCGGCGTCAACTGGGGAAAAGTGGTCGGCAGTCAGGGGCGCCGCGATCTGGAGCCGGTGGAGCAGAAGCGCGCCGGCGCGACCTACAGCAACGATTTCGAGTTCGGCATCACGCCGAACGGCATCACGACTCCAGGGGGTCTGATCAATACCAGCAACGTCGAAGATCTGCTGCGTGTCTATGTCGCCAGTGCGCGACTGGAAACGGACTTCGACAAGCTGCCCATCCCGTATCGCGCAGTCGCGACCGACATGGTTTCCAGCAACATGGTCGTACTCGACCGCGGCGACCTCGCGACCGCCATGCGTGCGAGCATGGCGATTCCCGGGGCCTTCTCGCCGGTCGTCATGGACCAGCAGATCCTGTCGGATGGCGGGCTGGTTCGTAACATTCCGATCGATGTCGCCCGCGAGCTGTGCGCCGATGTGGTCATCGTCGTGAACCTGGTCGAGCCCGCAGCAGATCCGCAGAAGCTGCAAAGCGCGACGCAGCTGCTGAGTCGCACGATGGACGTCATGATCATTGCGAACGAGGAACTGCAGTTGCAGACCCTCAAACCCGATGACATCCGCATCGATGTCGAGATGGGATCCATCGGCACGGCCGATTTCGAGCGCGTACCGGAAACGATTCCGCTCGGGGAGGCTGCAGCGCGCAGCATGGCGGGTGCACTCGTACGCTACGCCGTTCCGGAAGCGCAGTATGCCGCGTGGCGTGCGCAGGTCACGCAGTCACAGCACATAGAGACGAAGCTCGCGGAGGTGCGCTTCGAAGGACTGAAGCGCGTCAATCCCGAGTACCTGGCGGCCAACAGCCGCTTGAAAGCTGGCGATGTGGTCGATACCGCGGCGATCAGCAAGGAAGCGCAGCGCATGTCGGCGCTGCAGGATTTCGACTCCGTTGGCTATCGCCTCGACGCCGATCGGGAATCACCGACCCTCACGTGGTTGCCGCGCGAAAAGCGCTGGGGTCCGGACTATCTGAAACTGGATCTGGGTGCCTACGCATCGCGGGACGGAGACCTGACGTTCACGCTGTACGGCAGGCACGTCCGTACATGGGTGAATCCGCTCGGTGCGGAGTGGCGCAACGAGGTACAGATCGGCAACAAGACGCTGCTGCATACCAGCCTGTTTCAGCCGCTGGATACGGCGCATCGATTCTTCGTCGAACCCACCGTTCTCTATTCCCGCTCCATTGAAGATCTCTTCAACAATGACGAACGCGTCGCACGCTATCACTTCCAGGATGCCGTGGGGCAGCTCGACCTCGGCGCGAACATAGGACGGTACGCCCAGGCCCGCGTCGGCTACATCTATGACAGTCGTCGGGTCAAGGTGGATATCGGTTCGGAGTTGATGCCTGAAACATCGCCGGTGGATGCGGGTGTGGCCGTTGCGGCGGAGTTCGACAGTCGTGACACCGCCTTCAGTCCGACGCGGGGGATGGCGCTGGCGCTCGAATACATGCGCAGCGATCAATCGCTGGGGAGCGATCGCGATTGGCAACGCGCAGAAATGGGTGTCGGTCTCGCGGTTCCGCTGCGCCGTGACGTGATCTGGGTCACGCTGGCGGGCGGTTCGAGCCTCAGCGGGGAGTTGCCCGTGGATCGCGCCTTTGCGCTCGGCGGTCCCGGCAGCTTTCCGGGGCTCGAACTCGGCGAACTGCGCGTCGATGGCTACTGGACCTTGGGCACCAGTTATCTGTGGAAGGTGAAGGACGTCCTGCCGATCCGCAATCTGGCGCTCTACGCCGGCGTTCAGCTTTCCGGCGGCGCAATCTACGACCGCATCGACGATGGCAGCAACGGCGACATCTACGGCGGATCGGTCTTTCTCACCGGCCGAACCATCGCCGGTCCATTGACCGTCGGGATCGGCACCACGTCGACAGACTCGTGGAGTCTGTGGTTGAGCGTCGGGCGACCGGTGGGACATGGAACGATCCTGGAGAAGGGCATCTTCCGCTGAAGCTGGCCCTCGCCGTTCGGCGATGTGATCGCCCGAGGCGGCTAAAGCCTAATGGCACTGACTTGTACCGATCTCATCTCGTCCGCTCCCTCCTCCGCGCAGCGGGGGAGGGTTGGGGAGGGGGCAGCAGCGCGAATTGCGCTACTTTTTTGAGCAACCCCCATCCTGTCCCCCGCTGCGCGGAGGAAGGGACGCACAGTTCGCCCTTACCTCAATCCTTCGAGCTTAGGTCAGTGCTATTGGTTGCCTGCCCCACAAACAGAAAAAAGCGCAGGCGTGGGCCTGGTTCAAAGACTCACATCCCACTGCAGCCGATAGCGGATATCGTGGCGATCGCCTGCACC
The DNA here is from genome assembly GCA_964492345.1 of uncultured Steroidobacter sp. GTDB lineage: Bacteria > Pseudomonadota > Gammaproteobacteria > Steroidobacterales > Steroidobacteraceae > Steroidobacter. The sequence goes on from CAZBKC010000031.1 coordinate 13,800, forward strand.
TGCCTCATCCACCGAGACCCGACTCACATCGAACGTGAACTTGTTGTTGTGGCCGGACAGGAAGAGGTTCGCGGCGCCCGTCAGTTCGTTCTGCACGCGATCGGAAGGTGACGTGTCCCAGTCGACCCGCGCGACTCTCACGGCCAGTTCCCAGGCACGCGTGCGCTCCCTCAGTTCGAACGGCCAGGCTTTTCCGAACTGCACGTAGCCGCCCGTCAGCGTCGAGTGCTGCGAGGTCACGTGGTCGGTGATCTTCTTGAAGTGAAACTCCTGCTGAATCGACATACCTGTGTACTGCCATGCGAATTCCTGCAGCCACTGACGCAGCGTGTAGCGATCGTCGGTCGTCTGCTCGAAGCCATCGAGCTGGCCGCCGCCGGAACTCGAGAACCGGGTGTAGGGGCCACGCACGGTGCTGCCGCCGAACGAGAGTGATGCGGCTGGAACGGTGCGAAACTTGTAGTCGCTCTGCGAGAACGCCAGCTCCTCCCCGAGGAACTGCCACTGCCAGCGAGCCAGGACCATGGGCTGATCGCCGCGCTGGCCGGGGGCCCTGCCATCGCCGTCGAAAATGCCCACCATCAGCCAGTTGTCGAACGTGGAGCCGGCTGCCCAGTGCTTCGCAACGGTGACGCCGATCTGTCGGTCCATGGTGAAGGCGTAGGTGGCCACGGAGCGATCCACAAACTGCTGCTTGCCCGAGGAGTCGATGCCCTCGCGGTTGTACAGCACCTTGTACTGACCCAGGCGCATCAGCATGCCGTGACCGACGTCGATGTCGAGACGCAGATCGAGCAGTGGCGCGTCGCCCGAGAGTTCCTGCTCGTAGTAGAAGCCGATGCGCGGGTTGAACAGGTGACCTTCGGCCTTCACGCGCGCACGACGGATCTCCAGTTCGTCGCCCGGCTGGGAATCGAAATCTTCCAAGCGCAATGGATTGCTGTCGAAGGGATCGGAATAGCGAAACTGCCCGCGCAGCCAGGCGTTCACGGCGAATCGGCCGTCCTTCGTCGCCAGCGACAGGCCGAGTGTCTTCTTTGCGATCGTGGGTTCGATCGCGTCTGCATCGAGACCTTCGAGCGAAGTGACAGGCAGCCTGGGCTCAGACGGTTGGCTGTCGCCGGCGGCGAACGCAGAGCCGCACAGGCATCCCATCAGCAGGCACGCAGACGATTTCAGCAGCACTGTGTGCGTTCCTTTCCTCATTGACATTGGTTGGTGCCGGCGCGAGAAGTGTGCCCGGAATTCGCGTCTGTCACGAGTGGAGTCCGGCTTGCCCGACGCTCGACGGCTTGCGATCTGTCGATAGGCAAGGGCGAGGCCGAGGGCAGAGGCTGACCGAGGGACCGTGTCCCAGAAGGAAACCGGATCATGAACACGTCCGCAACCTCGCAGGATTGCCAGGACTTCTCGCTCGTCCTCGGTGGACCCCTGTTCCAGCTGTTCCGCCGTGCCCACCTGTCGGGCGATGCACTGGAACTGCTGTACCGGCGCATCCTGATCATTGCGGGTGTCGCCTGGATTCCATTGCTGCTGTTGTCGATCGTGTCGGGACGTGCACTCGGTGGCGAAGTGGCGGTTCCGTTTCTCCACGACATCGAGTCGCATGTCCGCTTTCTGATCGTGCTGCCGATCCTGATCGGCGCTGAACTGATCGTGCACCGTCGTCTGCGCCCCGCGGTCCGGCAGTTCGTGGAGCGGCGCATCGTCATTCCCGAAGAGCTGCCGAAATTTCACAGGGCCATTGAATCGACCCTGCTGCTGCGCAACTCGGTGCTGATCGAAGTCGCGCTGGCAGTCATTGTCTATACCGCAGGCATCTGGGTCTGGCGCAACCAGATCGCACTCGGTTCGGCGACCTGGTATGCGGTCCCGGATGGCGCGCGAATGCAGCTGACAGCGGCGGGGTACTGGTTCGTTTTCGCCAGCGTGCCGATCTTCCAGTTCATCCTGCTGCGCTGGTATTTCCGCTTCTTTCTCTGGTTCCTGTTCCTGTTCCGCGTATCGAGGCTGAATCTGTCCCTGGTTCCGATCCACGCCGACAAGACCGGCGGGCTTGGGTTCCTCGGCGTCAGTACGAATGCGTTTGCCCCGATTCTCATCGCGCAGAGTGCGCAACTGGCGGGCCTGATCGCCAGCAAGATCTTCTACGCGGGGCAGGCGCTCAACGACTTCAAGGTGCAGGTCGTTGCCTTCGTGGCATTCTTCATCGTGGTCACGCTGATTCCACTCACCGTGTTCGCGCCGCAGCTTGCGCAGGCGAAGCGCGACGGGCTCGGAGATCTCGGCCGCCTCGCCAGCCGCTATGGCAGGAAGTTCGAAAGCAAGTGGTTCCGTGGCGATCCAGCGGCGGATGACCAGCTGCTCGGCAGCGGTGACATCCAGTCCCTGGCCGACCTTGGCAACAGTTTCGGCGTCGTTCGGGAAATGCGATTCGTGCCGTTCGGCTGGCGCGACGTGACCCGACTGGCCATCATCACTTCCACGCCGTTTCTGCCATTGCTGCTGACGATCTTCTCGCTCGAAGACTTTGCGACCTACGTGATCAAGGTGATCTTCTGAGGTCAATGGCGCTTAGTTAAGCGGGGTTGACAGTTGTCCGTTGACGGTTGACGGTCGGAAAGGAAGGCATTTTTCTG
>CAZBKC010000032.1:0-15846 GCA_964492345.1 uncultured Steroidobacter sp.
CCAACAAATTGCTGCACGCGACGTGCGAAGACGCACGCGCGTGAGCAATGGCGTTAGCACTCGGAATCGTGAGTATCTGGAATCGCTTCTGGTATGGAGACGCAGTCCCCTCGCCGCCGAAAAGAGCAGCGACGAGCATTTTTGCGATTCTCTTCGTAACCTGTTGGTTCGGGATGCGATCCGAATTCATGCTGAGTGAGGAATGGCTTCGGTGGGGCACAGTCGTTGCGGTTTTGGCTGGACTGTCATGCGCGCCGTGGGTGAGCCGCCTTGTTGCAGACGCATTCGGTGCAAACTTGTCCGATCGCTCTGTAAGCATTCCATTTCGCATTTCCGCAGTCATCGCTTCGTGTTCCGTTTGCTGGATGCTGATTGTCTTCATCTTTCCGGCGTGGGCTACAAAGTGGAGCGGTGCTGAGACATACACTGTGGCGAAGCTAGAGAAGAAGCGGACTTACAGTCGCCGGGAGTGTGACTTTCAGATTTATGGTGAGTACATTCAGCGCCAACCAGTCGGATACGTCTGTGTCTCTCAGAGGGAGTTCGAGTTGCTACCTGAGAGAGGGCAAATGGAAGCCCGGGAATCCCGCTCCATTTTTGGTGTGCATATTCGCGGCGTCGCTCCAGCAAGTGCTAACAAGCCGTTGCAACCGATCGGGCGCGAAGACGCGCCCTCCGGTTGAACGGCAGCGTTAGCGGGTGCAAGACACGGAAGTACGAGCGGGCGTAGACTTTGGTCGGCACGGTTATGGAGGGTGCAATATGTCGGCTTCCCTGAAGCAGATTGAAGACCAGGCCCGGGCATTGACGCCTGAGGAGCGGGCCAAGCTCGCGGAAACAATGCTTGAGTCATTACATTCCCCCTTGGCAGAGATCGAGAGGGCCTGGGCGGAAGAGATCGAGCAGCGCGTGGCAGCGTTTGATCGTGGAGAGATTCCTGCCTATCCCGCCGAGGACGTGTTCGCTGAAGCCCGCCATATCTCTCGGTGAAGCGCGTACGCTTCATCGCCCCGGCGAGGCGAGAATTTCTCTCAGAAGTCGTCTACTACAATGGCAAGGAGCCGGGACTTGGAGTTCGTTTCGCGGCTGCGGTTGAGGAGGCCACAACGCGTGCTGCCGCCTTCCCGCATACAGGTTCTCCTGCGTCGAAGAGTACACGGCGTGTATTCGTCAAGAACTTCCCGTTTGCAGTTGTTTACCGTCCAGATGCGGAAGGTATCGTCATCTTCGCGGTCGCACATCATTCGCGCCGGCCAGAATACTGGCAGTCACGCGTTCAAGACCGCTAACAAATTGCTGCACGCGACGTGCGAAGACGCACGGGCGTGAGCAATGGCGTTAAACGTGCTCAGAACGGAGTCCTGAAGCAATGCAGATAATCTGGGATGCAAGGAAGGCAGCTGCGAACAGGAAGAAGCATGGTGTCTCCTTCGAAGAAGCAGCGACGGTGTTCGCTGACCCTCTCTCCCTCACCGGTGCAGACCCAGACCATTCGGTTGGCGAGCATCGGTGGATCACGTTCGGAGAATCTGTGCGGGGTCGCCTACTTGCGGTGGCACATACGGACGAAGGCGATATCATCCGGGTCATCAGTGCACGACTGGCTACACGCCACGAGAAGAGACTCTATGAAGAAGGCTAAACGAACCAAGTCGGACGATCTGCGCGCCGGTTACGCAGTTGAGGACTTTCCAAAGGGGTTCATGCGAGGCAAGTACGCGGCACGCTTCGCGAAAGAATCGAACATCGTCCGGCTCGACCCAGAAATTCACGCTGCGTTTCCCACCAGTGAAGCGGTTAACGAGGCGCTAGGTGGCTTGCTGCGCGTGGCAAAGACAGCACGTCTAACAAAGCGTTCAACGCGACCTGCGAAGACGCAGGCGCGTTAACGCTGCGTTAGCTGAAAGAAGATGACCATCGAACTTCATCTCTGCGCTCTCGATCCTGCGATGGCATCAGCATGGGCTGCACACTTTGGTTCGCTACCAAGTGTTTACATCCACGAAGTGGACATCCTGGAGAAGAAGGCGGATGCCATCGTAAGTCCCGCCAATAGCTTTGGATTCATGGATGGCGACATTGATCTGGCGTACTCGCACTTCTTCGGATGGGAGCTTCGTAAGCGCTCCACCAACGTTGGTGGAGCGCTTACAGACAGAAAGATGTCTACGACCCATCGTTAGGAACCAACAGGAATCACCATGCCTTCGTTCGCCAGCCTCATCCGCCCGCATGTCGATGCGGAGCTTCGCGCGGCATCCGTAGCAGAGAGCCGAGGCGAGGCGTCCTTGGCCTTCGCGCACCTGGAGCGTGCTCATGTTCTCGGTCAGGGGTCAACGGTTCAGCACGTCCGGGTTCACTGGCGCATGTTCGTGTGGGGTTGGCAGCAGCGCAGCGCGCGTGAGTGCCTCGGCCAGGTTCTGCGCATCGTCGGTGCTGCCACGAAAACCGCCTTCGGTCTGGTGCCGTCGGGCAACACCGGTGGCTCCAACGTCAGTCCCTTCAAGCCTCTGCCTGTTGCCGCAGAGCTTGCTGTCATCATCGAACGAGCGCAGTCAGGTGCCAGGTCGTAGTCGTTGTCTCTGCCACCGGCGTGTGTCAGGGTCTCTTCGACGCCGGTGCGTCCGCCGCGGAGGTGGCAGTTCGTCAGGCGCTGCAGCTGTTGGCCCGCTGACTGATGCTCGACGAAGCAACGTCGAGACGCTGAGCAGTGCTAACCGCAATGTCACTTACTTAACGAGTTGACGTTTGACAGTTGGCGGTTGACGGCCAGAAAAATGCCTTCCTTTCCGACCGTCAACGGACAACCCGCTTAACTTAAGCGCCGTTGGTGCTAACCGTTGTTCCGGGCGGACGAGGCCAGACGGGTGGCGTCAGGGCAGCGCGAACGCCTGAAGTCTGGCCGGCACACCTGCGCCACCGGTTGCGACGACCACATACTGTTTGTCTTTGAACTCGTATGTCATCGGCGTGCCGTACGGCGGCTCGTTCATTCTGTGTTCCCACACGACGGCGCCGGTCTTCTTGTCGAAGGCACGCATGAAGAATTCCGTCGTCGAGTATCCCGGGCCATCGGGCCGTGTCTGCACCTGGTTCACGAACAGCAGCGACTTCGTCACCAGCGGGCCGCCGCTCGACAGGAACGTGTGACTCGATGCGCCGAGCGCCGGCAGATTCAGATCCTTGAGCAGCGGGTGATTGCGCGGACCGTCGCCATGGGGAACCTGCCATGCGATGTCACGGGTTTGCCCGTCGCACGATCGAACACATACGTGAAGCCCTGCTTTGCTGATCTGCGCAATGGCCTTGATGCGCTTGCCATCGACGGTGATGTCCGCAAGCGTCGGTGCGGCGGGGAAGTCGTAGTCCCACAGTCCGTGATGCACCCCCTGAAAATGCCAGGCGAGCTTGCCGGTCTGCGCATCGATGGCGAGCAGGCTCTCGGCGTAGAGGTCGGCGCTCATGGGCGCCCACGCATTAATAGGTTCGCCCGTCGCTGCGTTCAGCGCGATGAGCTGGCCGACGCCGGTGGCAATCAGAAGGATTGATAGATCTGATCGCCGCTGTGTTGCGGTGCGGGCAGCGTTGCCGGCGCGCTGACGATCGCGGCGACAGCGACAACGCAGACAGGAAGGAGCGACCGGCGCCTCATGCGGCCAGTCTAAACATCGCAATGTCGCCGCGAGCGGTCTTGACGTTCGTTTACTCTGTGACGACGACCGGGCCGCTGGGTGTCAGTGCGCGACCGGGAACGCTGCCGCTGGAGACCACGATGCCGGCTGCAGGATCATCGCCCTGGGTCGCCATACGCGCCCGTTCCATGCGCAGATTCGCGCGCCGCACGGCGAGTTCCTGCTCCTGCAGCTCGCGATAGGCATCGAGCTGCTGCGTCGTGAGGATGTGAGAGACCGACTCGCGTGCGCGCGCATACGACTGCTCGGTGAGCTCGATCTGTTCTTCCTGCCAGGCCAGCCGGTCGGCGAGTGTCATGTTCGCGAAATCGCGAGTCGTAACCTGGGTCTGGCGATCCTGCTGCGCCTGCCGTTCGTATTGCGCGAGAGTGTCGCGCAATGGTGGGCGTTGATCCTCGCGCAGCGGGATACCCGCGCCATCGAGCACAGTGCTCAATTGCCGTACACGCATGCGTGCACCCATGGAGTTCTCGTAGTCCTGCCACTGCTGCTGACTATCGCCGCCGAGCAGAGCAGCGATTTCCGCACGCTCGGCGAGCTGCCGCTGCTGCAGATTCTTCTGCATCTGCATCACTTCGGCCTCGGTCGGTGGTCGGTCCGCAGGAAATGCTGCCTGCTGCTCCATGTTGCGCAGCCGCTGGTCGATGAGCAGATCGAGCAGCCGATCCGCCCGTTCCTGCGGGATGTCCAGTTCACGGGCGAGATCCGGATGAATCTGCTGCAGGCTGAAGCGCTGCTGTGTGCGCATCGCCTGCCGATACTCCGGATCGCGCAGCAGTTCGCGTTGCTCGTTGGCGAAGCGTTGCCGGATCTGCGCCGAGCGCTCGGGCGATATCGCGTTGGGCTGCGGCGATTCGGGATCTCGGCGCACCGAAGGCACGGTCGCCGGCGGTGCCTGCGCGGATTCGCCGACATCAACGCGCACCGGAAGCGTTTCTGGAACGGTAGTGAAGGGATGGTGCGCAAGCGGGGGCTGCTGCGCTTCGATACGTGCCTGCAGCTCAGCGTTGCGGTGGCGCTCGGTCTGGAGCTGCAAGTGGAACCAGGCGGCTGCACTGGCGCCGCCGAACGTCGTGAGCGTGAGGATCAGCAGTGCCTTGTTCATGACGTCACGGGGTGACCAGACACGCACCGACGGTCAGTCCGTGCTCTGTCCGGCCACTTCTCTGCGCAGTTCTCTCAGCTTCATCTTGATCGTTGCGGCATTGGTCGGACCCATGCGCAACAGCAGCTTCTGGCCGGCCGAGCGTTCCTCGAGACTTGCATCGGCGAACTCGTAGAACACGCCTGGCTGTTTCAGCTTTACCGGGCCCTGCACTTCCGGCGTCTGCAGCAGGTGATCGATGACTTCGACCAGCCGGTTGTTGAAGTAGCCGTCGGGATAACCGAGTTCCGTGTATGCCTGCTGGAACAGCGGGTAGTAGCGCCTGTACAGCGCCGCGACCTGCCGGGTGTCGGTGCCGCGCACGAGCGTCATGATCGGTGCATAGCGCGCGTAGTTCCTTTCGCTCAACGTCAGCGACTCGTCCTGGCCATCGACGACCGGCAATCCGCCGGTCGGCTGGACAGGCCACATCTGCAGCGCCGTCTTCCTGCGCGGCAGATTGTCGATCGTGACGACGACGTGCCGCACGATGTCCTTCGGCACCAGGAACTGATCGAGCGTATTGCCGAAAATGCCGGACAGAGATTCGTGCACAGCCGCGTCGCTTTCACCGAGTGCCGGCAGCGGTGCCGTATCCGACGTGCCGGAGTCGATCGGGTAGTTCCCAGGCTGGTCCGATGCGGTCGCGACGGGCGCCGGCCGTACCTGCTCGGCGACCGGCGCTTCCTCCTGGTGCTTGCGTCCGTAGTAGAGCGCGGCGACGAGACCCGCCGCGACCACGATGGGAATGCCCCACCAGAGATATTTTTTCGCGTCCTCTTCCATGCAAGCCTCCGCAGTCCGGTCGCCGTAAAGCACTACTTCCCGGGCTTGACGAATTTCAGCACGAAGTTGTCGGCTTCGCCGATCGCAACGTACTTCTGCCGATCCTGGTCGCCGAGGGCGAGCGTTGGCGGCAGGGTCCAGACGCCGCGCGGCCAGTCCTTCGTGTCCTTCGGATTCGCAAGAATCTCGGACTTGCCGACATACTCGAAGCCGGCCTTCTCCGCCAGCGCAATCGTGTAGTCCTCGCGCACATAGCCGTTCTGTGCCTTCGGATCCTGCGGCTTGTCATTGCTGGCGCGATGCTCTTCGACACCGAGGACGCCGCCTGGTTTGAGCGTCTTGAAGAACGAGGCAAACACCTGGTCGGCCGTGCCGGCGCTCATCCAGTTATGGACATTGCGGAACGTCACGACCATGTCGGCCGAGCCCTCCGGTGCGGGAGCGAACGTTCCACCGCCCAGTTCGCCGATTTTCACCTTGCCGTAGACCGCGGGATTCTCGTCGATCTTCTTTTTCCAGCCGTCGTAGTACTGCGCCGCGCGTTCGCTGGCCGCGCGCGGTGAGATCGCAATATAGAGCGTGCCCTTGTCGTGCAGATAGGGCGCGAGGATTTCGGTCCAGTAGCCGCCGCCCGGAGAAATCTCCACCACCGTCATGTCCGGCTTGATGCCGAAGAACTCCAGCTCTTCCTGTGGCTTGCGCACCTTGTCGCGTGCGACGAGCCCGGGCGAACGATGCGGGGAGGCAATGGCTTTGGCGAGTGCCTCATCTTTCGCCACAGCGCCGGCAAGCGGCAATGCCGCGAGGGTCAGGCCGGCAATCACATGAACGAGTCGCAGGGGTCGCATGGTGGGCAAACTCCTTTGTTTGAATGACCGCGTCGGGCGCGGCGACTGTACCAGAGGCAGGCCGCACCGATGTATCGCAGGCAGGGGCTGCTGACCTTTCATGACAGCCCGCAGCCTCGAACGGTTCCGTTGTCTGGCCAGCAGGCCGGTGAAGTGACTACCATGGCGCACCTCATGATCCCGTGCCGCGCCTTTCCCGTCGTCATTTCTTGCATCGCGGCAGGACTGTTCGCGACCGATACCTCGGCTGGGACCGCCGGTGCCACGCTCCAGCTGAAGGAGTGCGGGTTTTCCCAGTTACTCGGCGGCACCGCCTCGGCGCGTTGCGGCCGGTTGCGCGTACCCGAGAATCGCGACGATGCCGCCAGTCGATCCATCGAGCTGCGGGTGACTGTCATACCCTCGCTGCGACTGCAACCCGAACCCGATCCGCTCGTCGTCATCAGCGGGGGTCCGGGCCAGTCGGCCACGGCCTTCTACGCAAGCACCGGTGCTGCGTTTGCCGCCGTTCGGCGCGATCGCGACATCCTGGTCGTCGACCAGCGCGGCACGGGCGATTCCCATTCGCTGGACTGCCCGTTCGACAACGACGCCGACATCGTCACGGAAGATCCACGGCAGCTCCGCAACCTTGGACAAGACTGCCTGGCGAAGTTGCCTGGCGACCCGCGCTTCTATACGACGAGCGTGGCCGTTCGCGATCTGGACGAAGTACGCGCAGCGCTCGGCTACGAAAAGCTGAATCTCTACGGCGTCTCGTACGGCACCCGGGTCGCGCAGCACTATCTGCGTCGCTATCCGCAGCGCGTGCGCAGCCTGATCCTCGACGGCGTCGTGCCGGTGGACCTGGCGCTGGGTCCCGATATCGCTGTACGTGCCCAGGCGGCGCTCGATGCCATATTCGATCGATGCGTCGCGGACGAGCCGTGCAATGAGGCGTTTCCCCGCATGCGCGAACAGTTTCAGGCGTTGCGGGCGCAGCTGGGACGCGAGCCCGTCACGGCGCGGTTGCCCGATCCGGCGACCGCACAGATGGTCGATACCCGATTCGGCAACATGCATCTCCATGCAGCCGTCCGCCTGCTGACGTACAGCGACGAAACCGCCTCCCTGCTGCCGCTGCTCATTCATGAGGCTCACTCCGGGGGGCGGCTCGATCCCCTCATCGCGCAGTACCTGATGATCGAGCGGACGATGGGTATGCAGTTCGCCTATGGCATGCACTTCGCCGTCGTCTGCAGCGAGGATGCGCCGCGCTGGGACGCCGGGGCGATTCCGGCTGAAACGCTCGCGGCGACGTACCTGGGCACGAGTTTCATGCAGGGAATGCAGGCGGTATGCGACATCTGGCCCCGCGGCATTGTCGATGAGGGGTTCAACGCCGAACTGCACAGCGACGTGCCGACACTGATCCTGTCAGGCAGCAACGATCCTGTGACACCCGCTGCGTATGGTGAACATGCATTGAAGTCGTATCCGAACGGTCGCCATCTGGTGCTGGAGGGACAGGGACACGGCCAGCTCGCGACGGGCTGCATGCCACGGCTGCTGGCAAACTTCATTCGCAAACCCGACGCAGCCAATCTCGATACGAAGTGTCTCGACGGTGTACGGCCGGCGCCGTTCATGCTGTCGCCGGTGGCGACGGGGCCGTGAGGAGCAGAATGACAAGGGTGACGAGTGACGGGTGACGGGCAAGGAATGCAACTTCTCATTCTGATACCCGTCACCCGTCACCCGTCACCCGTCACCTCTCCCTAACCCATGATCCTCCTCGACCACGTCAGCAAGTCCTTCGGCACCGTGCAGGCACTGCACGATGTGACCTTCACGGCGGCCGACGGTCGCATCACCGGTCTGCTGGGACACAATGGCGCGGGGAAGTCCACGACGCTGCGCATTCTCAGCACCGTGCTGCGAGCGGATGCCGGGCGCGCGCTGGTCGACGGGCATGATTGCAGCACCGACTCGCTGCGTGTGCGCCAGTCGCTCGGGGTGCTGCCGCATGCCAGCGGTCTGTACGTCCAGCTCACGGGGCGGGAGAACATCGAGTATTACGCGCGCCTGCACGGCATGAAGGGCGCGGCGCTCAAGGCGGCGTGCGATGCCATGATCGAGCGGCTCGGCATCGGTGCCGTTGCGGGCCGTCGTGCCAAGGGGTATTCGCAGGGAGAGCGTCTCAAGGTGGCATTGGCGCGGGCGCTGATCCACAAGCCCCGTACCGTCATCCTCGATGAGCCGACCAACGGTCTGGATGTGAACGCCGTGCGCATGCTGCGCGAGCTCATTCGCGAGCTGCGCAGCGCCGGTTGCTGTGTCCTGTTCTCGAGCCACGTGATGCAGGAAGTGGCGGCGCTCTGTGACGACATCGTCATCATTGCGCGCGGTCGGGTGGTCGTGCGCGGCAAGCCCGAAGAGATTCTCGCTGCGCTCGGCACCGACGACCTGGAAGAAGCATTCGTGCGGGCAGCAGCGGACGAGACTGTCGCATGAGCGACATCGGGACGGTCTTCTTCAAGGAAGTGCTGGAGAATCTGCGCGACCGCCGCGTACTGTTCTCTGCCTTTTTCTTCGGTGTGTTGCTGGCGCCGGCGATCTTCGCGCTCACGACGACGCTGGCCTCCAATCGCGCTGTGCGGGACCAGGAGCAGCCGCTCAAGCTGCCGGTGATTGGCGCGGACCAGGCGCCCAACCTGATGCGCTTTCTGGCGGAACAGGGTGCACAGGTGGAACCGGTGACGTTTTCGGCCGATCAGGCGGCAGAGAAGGTGCGCAACGGCGAACGCGAGCTGATCCTCATCGTGCCGCCACGTTACGCCGAGCAGTTTCGCAAAGGCGAACACGCACGACTCGATCTGGTGATGGACACCTCCAACACCCGCGCCTCCGGAACGACCGAACGCGCGCGGCGACTGCTCGAGGCTTATAGCCATCAGCTCGCCATGTTGCGTCTGCTGGCACGGGGTGTGAGCCCGTCGGTCATCGAACCTGTCCAGGTGAGGGCGGTCGATGTCGCCACGCCGGCGGGGCGGTCGCTGATCATCCTGGGCATGATGACTTACTTCTGCCTGATGTCGATGCTGGTCGGCGGCTTCTATCTTGCGATCGACACCACTGCCGGCGAACGCGAACGCGGCTCGCTGGAACCGCTGCTGTCCCTGCCCGTGACGCGCTCGCAGCTCATTCTCGGCAAGATCCTCGCGACCTGCGCCTTCATGGCCGTGTCCTTGTTCCTGACGCTGACGGCGTTCTCGATCGCGCTGAAGTTCGTACCGCTCGAAGTGCTCGGCATGTCTGCGAACTTCGGCCCGCGGGTCGTACTGGCGATCTTCAGCGTCATGGTCGCGTTCGTGCCGCTGGGCGCGGGACTCATGACCGTCGTTGCATCCTTCACCCGCAGCAACCGCGAGGCGCAGACCTGGCTGTCGGTCGTGCTCATGATTCCGCTCGTGCCGATCATGTTTGCAGTCGTGAGCGGTACGCGGGCCAGCACGGCGCTGATGGCGGTACCCAGTCTCAGCCAGCATCTGCTGGCGACCGCACTGATGCGGGGCGATCCGGTGGCACCGCTGCACGTTATCGTGTCACTCGTGACCACCCTCGGCGCCGGCATCGTGCTGACGGTGCTCGCTGCGCGGCTGTATCGACGCGAGTCCATCCTCGGCTGATTTGCGCGCGACGCAGCGACATTGGAGTCACCGCTCCTGCGAGTCCGCCTCAATATCGACCCGGGTATATGCCCAAGCGGTTCGCGACCGGCGCGCGCGAGATACCAGGACGACGATTTGAGCCTGGTTTTTCCGAGGTTTTTCATCGTCGCTGTTTTGCGTCGTGGATCGACTGCGTGACGGCAAGAAATTCAAAACCTGTCTGATGACCCCGACATTTTGCGACGACCGCACTTTCTGGATCTACTCGCACCCGTCATGCAGCGCACTGCAAGCCGAAGCGGGCGACCACAGGTTCGGGTTTCAGCAGTTCCTGCAGACGCGAACGCGCTTCACCGCTCGGTGAAGCTTCTGGTGTTTTGAGAAGGGCAAACCCGTCGTGAGATGGGGACGCAAAGCTACCGATCCCAAGTGCTGGTGGAGCACGGGATGGCGGGGCTACCAGAACACGACGCGGTCCGCATGCGCGGTCAGCAGTTGTTCGGACGGCGTCCCTGTGTCTGCACGACGGATAGCCCCGTGATGAGGGGTATCTCATGTTCGTCGCTCCACGCAGGTTTTGTCAGGCCTTGCAGCATTCTCTTCTTGCAGTACTGCTGTTTGCCGGCTGTCTGCCGTCACTGGCCGTCGCTGCCAACAAGGCTCCCACGATCTCGGGTACGCCTCCCGCATCGGTCGCGGTCGGGGACAAGTACGCCTTCAAACCCAAGGCGTCGGATCCCGAAGGCAAGACGCTGACCTACTCCATCGCGAACAAGCCGAAGTGGTCGGTCTTCAATACGTCGACGGGGCAGTTCTCGGGCATACCCAGCTCCAGCTACGTCGGCACCTATTCGAACATCGTGATCAGTGCCAGTGACGGTTCGGCCAAGGCCTCGCTGCCGGCATTCAAGATCGTCGTCACTGCGGCGAAAAATTCTGCGGCGAGCAATTCGACCCCGACCATCAGCGGCACGCCGGCCACGTCGGTCAACGTCGGCTCGTCCTATTCATTCGCGCCGACCGCCAAGGACGCCAACGGCGACACCCTGACCTTCAGCATCAGCAACAAACCCTCGTGGGCGAGCTTCAGCACCTCGAACGGCAAGCTGACCGGCAAACCCACCAGCTCGAACGTGGGGACCTACTCGAACATCGTGATCTCGGTGAGCGACGGCAAGGCCAAGAAGTCGCTGTCCGCCTTCGCGATCGCGGTGAAGGCGTCCGGGACCAATTCGGCGCCGACCATCAGCGGCACGCCGGCCACGTCGGTCAGCGTCGGCTCGTCCTATTCATTCGCGCCGACCGCCAAGGACGCCAACGGCGACACGCTGGCCTTCAGCATCAGCAACAAACCCTCGTGGTCGAGCTTCAGCACCTCGACCGGCAAGCTGACCGGCAAACCCACCAGCTCGAACGTGGGGACCTACTCGAACATCGTGATCTCGGTGAGCGACGGCAAGGCCAAGAAGTCGCTGTCCGCCTTTGCGATCGCGGTGAAGGCGTCCGGGACTTCTTCCAGCAACTCGACCCCGACCATCAGCGGAACGCCGCTGACCGCGATCAACGCCGGCTCCGCCTACGCGTTCACGCCGACCGCGAAAGATGCCAATGGCGATACCCTGGCCTTCAGCATCAGCAACAAGCCCTCGTGGGCGAGCTTCAACACCTCGACCGGCAAGCTGTCGGGGACGCCGACGGCCGCGCAGGTGGGCACGTACTCGGGCATCGCCATCAAGGTGAGCGACGGCAAGGCCTCGGCCTCGCTGAGCACCTTCGCGATCAAGGTGACCGCGGTGTCCAGTGGCGCGGCCACGCTGAGCTGGACCCCGCCGACGCGCAACGTCGATGGCACGAGCCTGACCAACCTGGGTGGCTACCGCATCTACTACGGCACCAGCGCCAGCGCGCTGAACAAGACCGTGCAGCTCAACAATCCGAGCCTGTCGCGCTATGCCATCGAGAACCTGTCGCCCGCGACCTACTATTTCGCGGTCAAGGCGATTACCACCGCTGGCGCGGAAAGCTCGCTGTCGAACACGGCCAGCAAGGTGATCAAGTAATGCCAGTGGCAGGCCCACCCTCTCCAGTCACGGGGAGGGTGGGCACGCCGCGCCGCCATCCACGGCCGGCTCTCCCCTCCCGCCGGTTGCACTGACGAATCCACCCCGCGTAGCGTTGGGCCCCTCGCCGCCAGCTGGAGCCCGCCATGTCCCTCAAAGGCAAGACCCTGTTCATCACCGGTGCCTCGCGCGGGATCGGCCTCGCGATTGCAGTACGAGCTGCGCGCGACGGCGCCAATATCGCCATCGCGGCGAAAACCGATCAGCCGAATCCGAAACTGCCTGGGACGATTCATTCTGCGGCAGCGGACATCGAGGTTGCCGGCGGCAAGGCGTTGCCCATGCAGGTCGACATCCGCGATGAGAACGCGGTGGCCAGCGCAATGAAAAAGACCGCCGAGCGCTTCGGCGGCATCGACATTCTCGTCAACAACGCCAGCGCGATCTCCCTGACCGGAACGATGGAAACGCCGATGAAGCGCTTCGATCTCATGTTCGGAGTCAACGTGCGCGGCACGTTCGCCTGTTCGCAGGCCTGCATTCCGTATCTGCAACAGTCCGCACAGGCCGGACGCCAGCCGCACATCCTGAACCTGTCGCCGCCATTGAGCATGCAGCCGCGCTGGTTCGGGCCGCACGTCGCGTACACGATGGCGAAGTACGGCATGAGCATGTGCGTCCTGGGGATGGCCGAGGAACTGAAAGCCTACGGCATCGGCGTCAACGCGCTGTGGCCACGCACGGTGATTGCTACCGCGGCGCTGAACCTGATTCCGATGGCGAATGCACAACTCGGGCGCAAGCCGGACATCATGGCCGACGCGGCACACGCGGTGCTCTCGCGCGACCCGCGCCAATGCACCGGCAATTTCTTCATCGACGATGACGTGCTGAAAGCCGCAGGTGTCGGTGACCTGGAGCAGTACGCGGTGACACCTGGCAACAGGAACCTGCTGCCGGACCTTTTCGTCGATTAAGGAAGCCGGGTCGCTTGCGGCAGCCGGATTTCACACGATGTTCACGAAGATCACGGAGAGTCGACGCATTGAGACCCGGCGCCTCACGCCTGCAGGATACGTCGATGCCCCAGAGGATGGCTGCGATCTTCCTGTCTGCCGCCGTCGCGGGAGCAGCGATGGCTGAACCCGTGAAGTGGCCGACGCTCGATGGCAGCGCGCCGATCGTCATTGCACATCGTGGCGCCTCCGGCTATCGGCCGGAACACACACTGGCGTCCTATCGGCTGGCGATCGAGCAGGGCGCGGATTTCATCGAACCGGATCTGGTGGCGACGCGCGACGGACACCTGATCGCCCGGCACGAACCGATGCTGGATGGCACTACGGATGTCACGGCGCATCCTGCATTCGCCGATCGGCGCACGACGCGCATGCTGGATGGCAAATCGACAACCGCGTTCTTCGCCAGCGACTTCACGCTCGCGGAAATCAAAACGCTGCGCGTACGTCAATCGAACCCGGCACGCTCGAAGGAATACGACGGGTACTTCGAGATCCCGACGTTCGAGGAGATTCTCGACCTCGCAGTGCGGGAGTCGGCGGCGCGCAAGCGCACGATCGGTGTCTACCCGGAAACCAAGCATCCGGCCTTTCATCTGGCGCTGAAGCTGCCCCTGGAAGAGCGGTTGCTCGAAGCGTTGCGCCGGCATGGGCTGGATCGTCCCGATGGGCCGGTGTTCATCCAGTCGTTCGAGAGCGCCAATCTGCAGTACCTGCGCACCAGGACCCAGTTGCCGTTGGTGCAACTGCTGGACGATGGCGCGCTGCTCTATGACGCGGCAGGAACGCAGGTCGTTGGCGTGAAGATTCCCCAGTACGGCGATCCGCGCGGCGGCACGCCGCCACAGCAGCTCGGCGACATCGCAAGGTATGCGAACGCGGTCGGGCCATGGAAACGCCAGATCCTGCGCGATCTGCAGGGAGGCGAATTGCGGCAGACAACGGTGATCGAACAGGCGCACGCGGCGGGCCTGAAAGTTCACACCTACACTTTCCGCAGCGAGCCGGCGACGCTGGCGCCGCAATACGGCAACGATCCGGTGCGCGAGTATCGGCAGTTCTACGGGCTGGGCATCGACGGCGTCTTTTCCGATTTTCCTGATACCGCACTAAGTGCGCGCGAACTGCCCGGTCCCTGATCTTCCTATCCGTGTTTCTGTTGCGCGATGGCCCACGCGCGAGCGGCAATGTCCTGGTACACCTCCTTCGCCTGCGCCATGCGAGCATCCACGCCCTGGCCATCGACGCTGCGTCGATAGACACCCGCAAGAATGCCGGCAGAGCGGAACAGCGAGAACACGAGGAAGAACTTCCAGTCGGGAATGTCCACGCGGCCGGAGCGCCGCCGATAGTTGTCGAGAAATTCCGCCTCGGACGGAATGCCCAGTGCGGCAATGTCATTGCCGTCGAAGCCGCGACCGCTGCTGGCCGGCAGATGATAGGCGCTGCAGCAGTAGGCAAGGTCACCCAGCGGGTGACCGATGGTCGACAGTTCCCAGTCCAGTACGGCGACGACGCGCGATCCGGTGGGATGGAACAGCAGGTTGCCGATGCGATAGTCGCCATGGGCGATCGTCGCTTCTTCCTGTGTGGGCAGGTGTTGCGGCAGCCACTCCATCAGCCGATTCATTGCCGGTGTATCGTCGACGGCGGAGGCTTGATATTGCTTCGACCAGCGCGCTACCTGACGAGCCACGTACCCGTTGGGCTTGCCGAAGTCATCGAGCCCCACGGCGCGGTAGTCGACACGATGCAGCTTCGCCAGCACGTCGTTCATTGCGTCGTACATCTCCGCGCGTTGCCGCGGCGTGCAACCGGGCAGCAATCGATCCGTGTAGACACGGCCGTCGACGTAGTCCATCACATAGAACATCGTGCCGATGATGCTCGCGTCTTCGCACAGCAGGTGCACTCGCGGCACGGGCACGTCGGTGTCCTGCAGCGCCTTCAGCACCTTGTACTCGCGGTCGATGGCATGAGCGGAGGGCAGCAACTGTCCCGGCGGCTTCTTGCGAAGAACGAAGGCGCGATCAGCCGTCTGCAGGTGGAACGTCGGATTCGAGAAGCCGCCCTGGAACTGGCGCACGAGCACGTCACCGCCGAAGCCGTCGACATGCGTCGACAGGTACTCCGTCAGCTTCGCCTCATCGAAGCGGTTGTTCTCGAGCACCGGAACGAGTACCGCTGCACCGGTCGTGACACTGGTTGTGGTCATGGCATGAAAAAAGAACGCCGCAAAAGACCGCAAAAAAGAATGATGAAAAATCCTGTCTTTTTATGCGGTCTTTTGCGGCTCCGATTTCCTCCTCATCCGCGTCCGATCACGCCGCCGCCATCGATGACGATGGTCTGGCCGGTCATGAACGAACCCGCCGGGCTCGCGAGGAACACGGCGGCGCCGGCGATCTCGTCCGGTTCGCCAATGCGGCGCAGGGGATAGGTTTTCACCGTGTGCGCGTAGGTCTCGGGGTTCTCCCACAGCGCTTTCGCGAAATCCGTCTTGATGAGACCCGGTGCGATGCAGTTGGCGCGGATGTTCTTCGGGCCCCATTCGAGCGCGATGTTGCGTGCCAGCGCCATGTCGGCCGCCTTCGAGATGCCGTAGACCCCGATGGTCGTCGAACCCAGCAGGCCCGCGATCGAGGAG
>CAZBKC010000033.1:0-15740 GCA_964492345.1 uncultured Steroidobacter sp.
ACGGCATCGGTCTGCTGAAGGAAATCCAGACGCGCGCGCCCGGCCTGCGCGTCATCATCCTCACCGCACATGGCACGATTCCGGATGCCGTACAGGCAACGCAGAGCGGGGCCTTCGCCTTCCTCACCAAACCGGTCGACAAGCAGGAACTGCTCGACCAGGTCCAGAAGGCGCTCAAGGTTTCAGGCTTTGCCGATACCGCTGAAGACTGGCGCAGCGAAATCATCACGCGCAGCGCAGTCATGGAGGAGCGTCTCGCACAGGCCCACATGGTGGCGGGAACCGACGCTCGCGTCATGATCACCGGCGAAAGCGGCACCGGTAAGGAGTTGCTCGCGCGCGCGATCCACAAAGCCAGCCCACGGCGCAATCGTCCCTTCGTTGCGATCAACTGCAGCGCGATGGCCGAGAACCTGCTCGAAAGCGAACTGTTCGGCCATGTCAAAGGCGCCTTCACCGGTGCGGTCCGCGAACACCGCGGCCTGTTCCAGGCCGCCGACGGCGGCACGCTGATGCTCGATGAGATCGGCGATATGCCGATGCGCCTGCAGGTCAAGCTGCTGCGCGTACTGCAGGAGAACCAGGTTCGTCCGGTCGGCAGCACCGATGCCATCACGGTCAACGTGCGAATCATCTCGTCGACCCACCGCGACCTGAAACAGCTCATCATGGGCGGCCACTTCCGCGAGGACCTGTACTACCGTCTCAACGTCGTGCACATCGAGATGCCGTCGCTCAACAAGCGCCGCGAAGACATCCCGCTGCTGGTATCGCACTTCCTCGAGAAGATCGCCCAGGAAACCGGCCTGCCGCGACACATCTACGCGCCGGAAGCCGTGGAAGTGCTGGTCAGTGCCGACTGGCCAGGCAATGTCCGCCAGCTCGAGAACGTAGTCCGACAGAATGTCGCGCTGGCCACCAGTCCGATCATGAGCGCGGAACTGGTCCAGGCTGCGCTGGGTGGCGGCCCTACCCGACTGCCCTCATTCGATGAGGCACGTGACGACTTCACCCGCACCTACCTCTCGCAGATCCTGCAGATCACGGGTGGCAACGTCAGCCAGGCCGCACGACTGGCGAAAAGAAATCGCACGGACTTCTACAAGCTGCTGGCGCGGCATCAGCTGACGCCGGAAGAGTTCAAGCAGCGCTAGCAAGAAAGAAGCGGTTGGCGGTTAGCGGTTGGCGGATAGTCAGAGCGCGCGCTTTCATCCCTCGGGGTCGCGCGCAGCGCGATGGAAAACCAGCTCCTGGCTCGGAGTCACTGCAGTTCTATTTCCCATTCATTTGCTTCTGAGGACTTGCGCAGATGAGTCTGCACCTCAGAGCCTGACTCTGTCGATCCGACGCGTACTCGATATTTGCCGTGAAAGCCACGGAGGCGCAGCTCCCCGGATTCGTCGGTGAGGCCCTCATGGCGGGTCATCCACTCTTCGCGAATCAGTTGCCTGAGCGCGTGCCAGGCCGGCTTGGGTTCGAAATTCTCATCCAGCAACCCGAGGCCCGGGCGCCAGACGTCGTTGTCGGACATTCCGAAGTACACGATGGATGCCACTGCCGGGTGCCCGAAGCTGACTCTGTAGAACTCCTCGATTGCCTCCGCCTGCCGTTGCGGATTCCAGTTTCCCTGGCGATGGGAGCCGCGGATCTGGCGCGTGGCATCCGACACATAGAAATGCTCGGTGATATGGATCGGCCCGAAAACCGCGAATCTTTCGTAGGCATTCCAGATCTCAGACGGCGACAACCAGTAAGCCCCCTTGCTGGGCTCATGAGCCTGTATGCCAAGACCGTGCAGAGGCGCGCCTCGCTGGCGCAATGAGTCGAGCAACTCCACGTATCGCTCCTGGTATTTCCCTTCCACGATCACCGCGTAGTCGTTGATGATGA
Source organism: uncultured Steroidobacter sp. (assembly GCA_964492345.1). GTDB lineage: Bacteria > Pseudomonadota > Gammaproteobacteria > Steroidobacterales > Steroidobacteraceae > Steroidobacter. The sequence continues at coordinate 1,891 of CAZBKC010000033.1, forward strand.
ATTTGCCGGCCGGATCAGCCTCATGCGCCCATTGAAGCGCATTACTCACATAGGGCATCTGTGCGGTCAGGGGCTCATCGATATAGCCGCGTTTGTCCCAATCACCCCATGTGCGTGTATGCGTTGGCTCGTTGACGACGTCCCAGGTGATGTCGAACTCACGATACGCACGCACCTCGCGCTGGATGCGCTGCCTGAGAAGGTGGAGCTGGCGTCCCCGATCGTACTTAAACAGCCATTCTGGAAGAACGGTCTTGGGATATTCCCCATACTGCACAGTCCACACGAGCATATGCGCATAAAAGCGCTCGAGGCCGTTAGGCACGCACCACTCGCGCATGAATTTGAGGCGCTGATGGAGCAGTGGCGTGCCTTCGTCGGGTTCGTACTGGCCCCAATTGAACTCAAGCAGCTCGACGAAATTGAACAGCTCGAGGAATCGCGCACGATAGCGCTCGTCATCATAGTGTCGGGGTCGGAAAATATTGCCGAAAGGAAAATCGTGGGCAGTCTGCACGACGTTGACGACCACACCCGATGCAGGCGATCCGTCCCAGTGGCGGACGATGATCCTGACGTCTGACTTGCGATGCTGTTCGATACCTTCAGCCGCGCGCTGCAGCACGGTATCCGCAGGGACGGAGCCGAACGATAACCACGCAGCCGCCAGCACCGCGATGTGTTTTCCATTCCAGGTCATGGATCGGGCTCCGATGTCATCACGGTGATCCGACTGCTCTTGACAATACTCGCGTATGCCGCTGCCGCTGCCGTGGGGAAACGCTGCTGCGTAGGAAAGTCGACAGCAGCCAGTCCGAAACGGGCCCCGAATCCTTCCGCCCATTCGAAATTGTCCATCAGGCTCCAGTAAAAATAGCCGAGGACGTGGGCACCGTCCTGGAGCGCGCGGGCCAGCTCCCGCAAGTGTCCTACCACGAATCGTTCGCGCACCTGCTCGTCGGTCGTCGAGATGCCGTTCTCCGTGATCACTATCGGCACTCCGAAACGTCCGAACGACTTCAGTACGGTACGCAGGCCCGGCGGATGAATTTCCCACCCGAGAGAATTGAAGGTGCGCGGACCGTGATGATGCTCCTGCTGGCACTCGGTGCCGAACAGCAGGGCGCGCAATGACGCCGCAAGCTTCCAGCTCACGACCTGTCGCGTGTAGTAATTGAGACCGATGAAGTCCAGCACTTCGGCAGGCCGGCGCCCGATCAGGTCGAACCAGGCACGATTCAGGACATACTCGCGCAGGCGCGCGGCCATGCGATCGCTCAACCTGTCCGGATCGCACGGCACGACCGCCGGCGCACTGTAGGCCATTCCCACCATCGCATCGGCTCGATGACGATGCAGAACTGCGTAGGCACTGCGATGCGCACGCGCCATGTTGCGCAGTACGCGCAAGGCTTCCCACCAGGCGCCTCTGCGGCAAGGCGGCCAATCGCCCGTCACGTAAGCGCGCTTCACATAGACAGTCGGCTCGTTGATCGTCATCCAGAAGCGGACCTGGGCACCGAGGCGACGAGCCACCCGTTCCACATACGCGGTAAACAGCGGCACACTGTCTGCGCGAGTCCAGCCTCCCCGGCGCAGGAACCACGCAGGTGCGGTGAAGTGATGCAGTGTGATGAAGGGCTCCATGCCGCGCGCACGTAGCGCGGCAATCACCCGTTCGTAGTGATCGAGCGCTGGTTCATCCCACTGGCCGGGCTGCGGCTCGATCCGGGACCATTCGATCGACAGGCGTTGCGCGTTGTGTCCCCACGAACGCGCCAGATCGAAGTCGGCTTCATAGAGCTGGAAGTGCCGGCAGGCGTCGCCGGATCGATGCGGAAGATGTCCTGCCGTCTCGTACTCCCACCAGTCGCTGGCGACATTGTCACCCTCGACCTGATGCGCTGCCGTGGCAGCGCCCCAGTAAAACCCGGCGGGAAACGTGAAGGAGGTGCGGTCAGGACCGCCGGCAGTCATGCGCGCGTTGGAACGATTTCAACGTGGGCGAGGCGCGCGTACCCAGCCCCATATGACGCGAACCGGATAGATCATTTCGCCGACATACTTGCGCGTTGCCGCCCACATGCCGGGTGCCGTGCCCTGCGAGCACTTGCTGTCATGAACGCCGGTCGGCGGATATACATCCTTGTCCTTGCACTGTGTGCCGAACATCCAGTCCCAGATCGACAGGAAGTTGCCGAAGTTCACGTCGATGTGCTCCGGCAGCATCGAGTGATGCAGCCGATGCGATTGCGGCGTGACCAGCACGTAGCGCAGGACGCCCCAGTTCATGCGGATGTTGGAATGCACGAACATCTCGTGGACGCGCAGGAACAGCGTGAAGGCGAGATAGCCCGGGATCGCCATGTTCATGCCGAGGAGCGTCCATGGCAGGAACCGGATCAGCGAATTGGCGACGAGATCCAGCGGGTGCAGGCGCTTGGCACTGAAATAATTCAACTGGGTCTGCGAGTGATGAATCTTGTGGAATTCCCAGAACAGCGGAACCTTGTGGCGGATGTAGTGGCTGGCCCAGGCGAGGAAGTCCGACATCAGCACGACGCTTGCGAACTTGACCCACAAGGGCACATGCGTCAGCACCGAGAAGCCGTCGAGCTCCGCACGCAGCGGGCTCTTGAGCGCATCGTCGACCCAGTCGGCCAGCGTGACACCGGCGATCGGGAACAACAGGAACCACAATCCATCCACCGTCATGCCCGCACCAAATGCCGGCTGGTCCGGATTGGCGGGCTTCCACCGCTCTACCAGCAGGGCGATCGGCAATACACCCAGCGCCAGGACATAGAAGTAGGAGGCGTCCAGCGGTCTCTTGCACGTTTTACCAATGGTCTCCTGACACAGCGAGGACACCGCAGCAGAAACCTGCGGCCACTGCAGCAACATCAGCAGGCAGGCGATCGAAACCGCGGCCAGCAGGATTGCCCACCCGCGGGACATGGCCTGGGGATCGGGTGCAGCTTCGAAGGTAGGAGCGTTCGCAACCATGTGTAGGGGGGGGCGCTACGAACAGAGGAAGGGCGGGACGGACCGAAAATACAATGAACGCAGCGGCGGCTCAAATGTGGAAAGTATGAACGCTGCCTGTTTCACATGGCGTGGCGCAACGCCCCTTTGCTACTTCCGGATCAGCGCCAGATCTTCACGGGAAACCAGCCCCAGCGCCGTCGCTGTCACGACCAGCAATCCGCCGAGCAAGGCAAGCTCCGCCAGAAACCAGAGCCCTGCTGAAGGAATCGCGACCGCAACGCCGGTAAGGATAGCGGTCAGCGCCAGCGCTTTGAATAGTACTTTCAACTGCAGCAATGTTCCCGCCAGACGATACGTAACGATACCTGCTCCTGCCGTGGCTATCGTCGCAGCGACAACGGATGCAACGGCCGCCCCGATTGCACCATGAAACAGCGTCATCGGATAACTGATTGCGACTGCCAGGCCCACGGTAGCCAGCGACACCATGGCGGCAGACCGTGGATAGCGCAGTGCAATCAGAATCGATCCGCAGATCGTAAGGAGGGTCTGCAGCAGTCCATTGGAGAACGCCAGCCAGCTCAGATACCTCGCACCATCGGTGTACTGCTCGGAGAACAGCAGCGCCATGAGGGGGCGTGCTTCGACCGCCATGAGTGCGCATCCGGGCACCAGGATCACCAGGACAAAGCGCAGGCTGCCATGAATGAGCCGGCGAACCGATTCGCTGTCGCCGCTGGCACGTGCAAACGCGATGGACGGCACCAGAATCGAATTCAGCACGAACGCCATCACGTTCGGCACCCGTGCCAGATTCTTGGCAGCGACGTAGTAGCCCCCGGTATCGGCACCGACCGCCTGCGCGAGTGCACCGAGCAGCCACAGATCGAGGTTCGTGAGCACCATTGTGGCCAGACTTCCCAACGCGATCGGCAGCGCGAGCCGAAGAATCTGCGGCGAAACGGACAAGGTCACGCCCAGGTAGTGTCCGCGTGCACCCCAGGCAACCGCTGCCAGGCCGACAACGGAACCGATGATGTTCACTATCAGTGCCCCGGCCACGGAAAGTCCCGTGAGGCTGAGCATGTACACACCCACGACCTTCGTCGATGCATAGAGCAGCGTTCCGATGCTCTGCACGAAAAAATCCCGACGTCCGTTCAGCACATGGGAGATCAGGAAGTACAACCCGAAAAACGGGATGTCGATGATGGCGACGCGGAACAGGTCGGTGGCCGTCGGGGTGTTGAAGAGGCCCGCGATCCACGGCGCGAGTACATGCAGCAACCCCCACGTGGATACGCAGATCAGAGCAATCAGGCACAGCCCTGACGCCGCCACCGAACGCGCATCCTCCCGACCGTCGGCCAGCAATCTCGCCACGGCGCCCGGAATGCCCAGCACCGCGACGAGTTCGACGGCGAGCAGGAACGAGTAGACCAGGCCGTAGACGCCGAAGTCCGCCGGCCCCAGGCCGCGGGCCAGGATCACGGCCGTGAGGTAGCCCGAGAGCGTCAGGCTGAGCTGCGAGGCGACGGACCAGAGGGTGCCGCGCGCGGCCCCCCGAACTACGTTCGACATCGGCGTGATCCGCGGCGGGCCGTACCTGTCAAAGCAGGTTCTGCCACGGCTTGCCTTCGAAGTGCCGCGGCACGTCGACACCGAGCATCGACAGCACGGTCGGCGCAATGTCGACGACGTGCCCGCCATCCAGGACGTCCCCGGTCTTCACACCCGGTCCACGGGCCAGGACGAACGCGTTCGGCCGGTGATTGCCGGTATAGAACGGCGAGATCGCATGGCCGGCCTGCTTCTGGATGCGACCATGCGACGGGGTGTCGATTTCACTGAGGATGCGCGCTGCCGCGTCCCAGGAAATGACGACATCGGGCAGATCCTCGCGACGTGCACCGCGATACATTTCATCCATCACGGTAATGCGTTCGGCCGCCCGCACGCCGCTCACCGGATTCTTCAGGCCGGTGAGTTCGTGACGCAGCGCGCCCAGCAGCTCCTGATATTCGGTGTCGACAGCAACATTGCCCAGCGGCTCGCGTCCCTGCAGATTGATGCGGAAGTAGCCTTCGTTGGAATTCGGGACACAGAAGACCTTCGACCGGTTCCAGTCGATGCCCGTGTTCATCCAGTTGAGGCTCAGCTTGTAGCGCATGGAACGCGGCAGGCAGCGCGTGATGGACTGGCGAACGCCGAGCGGAATGGCGTTACGGACCTGCGACATCAGGCCCTTCTTCGGTGCCGCAGCCGATTTCTGTGCCTCGCCGACGCTGCCAGAATGGAACAGGCCCATCCGGTGCAGCATCTCCGGCATCAGATGGCATCCCGAGTAGTTCGGGCCCATGCCGTCGGTCGAGGTGATGATCACGGTGGTGCGGTCGTCGGCCGCTTTCAGAATGTCGCCGATGGCGGCATCGACCGCCGAGTACACATCGCGGACCGGATGCGTGCCGCCATTGCCGGCATAGGTCGGGTAGTCCGGATCGCCGAGGTGCCACAGATAGTGTCCGGCACCATGCGGCTCGCCGAAGGTGACGAAGAACATGTCCCAGTCCTGTTCACGCATGAGCGCCTGCACGATGCGCGACTTGACCTGCGTACCGGCGATCAGCTGATCGCGAAAGCGCAGCGGTTCATCCGGCACCTGTACCTGTTCGGTGTGTTCGGGCGCCGGATAGGCGCCGAAGCGCCGGCGGATATCGCCGAGCATGCCGCCGGGCGTCGAGCAGGGATCGCCGAACCAGGTCCACGTGCCGTATTCCAGGATCTGGATGCCATTGAAACCATCGAGACGATGATCCATGAAGGCATCGAACACGATGCAGCGACGGCCGGCGGCATCGAGAAACTTCCAGAACGGGTCGGTGCCGCTGCGATAGGGATCGGCGCGACCGATCAGCTGCGAGCCGGCGCGCACCTGGTACGCGTGATACAGGCCGTGATGGCCGGGCGTCGTGCCCGTGTACAGGGTCGGCCAGCCGGAGACGTGCATGACCTCGGCCGTGGTGCCGACACGGCTCCACAACCCCTGGCTGCGCAGCGCGGCGAACGTCGGCATGTGGCCTTCCGCCATCCATGCATCGATCAGATCGGCGTCCGCGCTGTCGAGGCCGATCAGCAGGACACGGCGCTTGCCGCTCGCTGAACTCATGAGCCGATGCCGCGGAAGACTTCCGACAGATCCACGGTGCGGCGTTCACGATCGGAAATCTTGCCGGCGTCGATCATCGCCACCGTCCAGATGTTGTCCTCGCCATTGGTTTCGGCGACGGTTCCCTTGCGGACCGCATCGCACAGGCTGTTCAGCAGCGATGTCGTGCCCGCCTGCGGATAGGACTTCTCATCGCCCGGCGGAACCTTGTCGTTGCGGATCGGACGGAACCAGCGGCTGCCGCCGGGGCGGAACGCCACGTACTTGCGATTGGTCCAGAGCACGCCCTTCTCGCCTTCGATCCACAGCGAGAATCCGTAACGATGCGACAGCATCGTGCCGATGTACTGGACCCGCATCCCGTCGAAATCCACGAACGCTTCCGTGTGCGCACCATGCGCGTAGTCGGAGCCCGGCGGATTCCAGGCCCGCACGGTGATGCTGCCGGGCCGCGAGCCGAAGAAGCCGCGCATGCTGTCGAAATGATGCGTGGCGATTTCCTGCAGCTGCGGATATTCCATCCTGGCGAGCCACGGCCCCTCGCCGCTGCTCGGCTGCCGGCGGCGGTCGATCATGATGGCGTTGTCGAGTTTGCCGAGAAAATTTTCCTTCAGCAGACGCATGATGGTCCGCTCGGACGGCCAGAAACGATAGTTCTCCGCCACGATCACCTGCTTGCCGACGGAGCGGGCGAATTCGAGAACGCGCCGCCCCTCATCCACCGAAATGGCCAGCGGCTTCTCGACCATTACGGTCAGGCCGGCCTGCAGGCAGCGGATGCTCGTATCGGCATGCGTGATCGACGGACTGACGACCACCGCCGCATCGTACGGACCGGCCTGCAGCGCCGATTCGAGATCGGCAAAGGTGCGGCACCCGCCGCCGGCGATGGCTTCAGCGCGTGCACGCGTTGCGGCGTCGGGCTCGACCAGACCGGTGCACTGTGCATCCGGATAGGTCCTGATGAATTCAGCCCAGTGACGGCCGCGAATACCTGCGCCGATCTGCAGAATCTTGATGCTCAATGGCAACGCTCCAGGTTCTCAATGACTGACGAATTCATTCCACACGCGGCCCTTCATCTGCGCGGGCCGCGGCACGTCCAGGCGGGCCAGCACGGTGGGCGCGAAATCCAGGATGTGCTTGCGCGATGCCGTATCGGCCGCGGCGGCGATGCCGGCACCGCCCGCCAGCACGAAGCCGGGCGCGCGATGCGTGCCGGTGCGCGGATCGGGGGAGGGCTTGTCGATGCGGCCGATGCGCGGCGAAGTCGCGGCGTTGATCGGCCGTTCCGAATGCCAGGAAACGATCAGGTCGGGCAGCCATGGTCGACGTTCACCGGGGAAGGCGTCGTCGGTACGGATGACCTCGCGCACGATCGGCTGATCGGTGTCCGGGTCGCGCAGTTCGCGCAGTCCCTGTTCGATATCCTGCAGCACCGCCTCGTACTCGGCGCCGGGCGCAACGATGCCCATGGGCTCGCGGCCGCGCAGATTGACGCGGATATAACCTTCCAGATCGGTCGGCAGCCAGTAGGCCCTGGTGCGCTGCCAGTCGATGTCGGCCGTATCGACACGTTGCGCCAGCTTGTCGCGCAGCGCGGTGGGCAGCATGCGCGCGAGGCTCTTGCGGAAGTCCTTCGGCAACAGATCGCGCAGCGCCTTGACCGGATCGAACGAACGCTGCGGCGGCGGTTCGCCTGCGGGACGCGGATCGGCCGCACTGGCCAGATATCCCAGGCGTGACAGCACGTCGGGCAGCAGATGCCAGCCAGCGTGATTGGGGCCGACGCCATCGCCCGAGATGACGATGACGGCAGCGTCATCCCCCGCAGCGGCCACGATCCTGGCGATGCCCTGGTCGATGGACTGATAGACCCGCAGCATGTCCGAGCTTTGCTGCCGGCCGGACTCGCTGTCCAGATCGTCGCGCCAGCAGTAGTGACCGGCGACATGCGTTTCACCGAACACGCTGAACACGATGTCCCAGTCGCGCCCTTCCATGAGCCAGCAGGTTGCCTTGACCTTGGCATCCACCGCGGCGATCAGGCGCTGCGCCGTGGACTGCGAATCCAGGGGACCGAGCCCCAGATCGTTGGCCTCCAGCCCCAGGGGATACGGACCGCACTGCTTCTCCAGATCGCGCACCGCATGGACGGGCACCGACCCGGGCTGCAGGTAGTGCGCCCAGCTGCCCCAGTCATAGATGAACGTGCCGCTGAAACCGTCCTCCGGATGCGAATACGGCGGATCGATCACGCGGCAGCGCCGTCCCGCCTGATCCAGCACCTGCCAGAAGGTCGGCTGACCGTACAGCCCCTGATGAAACCGGCGGTATCCCTGCACACCCGGCGCGGGCTGGAACGTGAAGTACACGCCGTGCTCGCCCGGCGTCGTACCCGTGTAGATCGACGGCCACGCGGAGATGTGCAGCTTCTCGGCGGTGGTATCGAGCCAATCCCCGCCGCCCGCGTCGATCATGGACTTCATCCGCGGCAGCAACCCGGCCTGCGCCCAGTGATGGATCAGTGGACCATCGCCCAGTTCCAGGCCGATGACGACGGTTTTCTTCACTTGCATGGACATCAGGATACCCAGCCCCGGACCAGTACCACCGAGGCTCCAAGCACGATCGTGGCAATCAGCATGTTGAAGTAGATGGCCAGCGGCGCTGAGCGGTGTCCCATGAACGCCTGATACAGGACCATCGCGCCCACGGCGCACAGTTTGACGGCGAGCACCGTCCCCTGCGCTCCTTGATAAGTGGCTGCGGCGAGCAGGTCGCCCGGCATGATGCCGCGGATGCTGAGCAGATACAGCCCTGTCGGAATCAGGACCGCCAGGGCCGGCCAGCCCAGGCCACCGAACATGAGGCTGCGCTCGCGCAGCATGGCCCCCGTGTCGCGCGGCTCGAGTTTCTTGAGCGCCGGCCCGACGAACAGCGACCACACGAACATGTGGCCGAGCCACAGCGACAGGGCCAGCAGATGGAGGCTGATGCAGATCCAGTACAGTGTCATACGAGCCTCACGAACGCAGCGACAGGGCCGAGGCGACGACCAGGGCCAGCAGCACCGCCATGTTCAGCCGGATGACCCCTGGAGTCGGACGGCGCGCCAGCAGCCCGAGCCCGATCAGCAGAACGGCCGTCAGGACCAGTTTGATCATCCAGGCGGTATTCGCCGGCGCAGCACCGCGCATCACGATTGCCAGTGCCCCGGTCGCCGCGACGATCGCGAACACCGCTGCGTTCAGCCACGGCAGCGGCAGCCGCAGCTTGTAGGGCACGGCGACATGGGGCCAGCGCGCTGCGGCAGCGACACCGAGCAGCTGCTCCGCCTCCGCGGGCGCATGATGCCTGCGCAATGCGGCGAGCATGATGAACCAGAACAGCCCCAGCCCGACCAGCGCAACGGCGGCGAGGAGGTGCAGGAAAACGAGCGCGCGATATGCATCCATCGGTTACATCCCGAAGCGTGAGTCAGCCCCGACGCGGCGATTCGACGAATCGCTCGCACAGCTGCAGGTAGTTCCTCGCCGTATCGTCCCAGGAAGCGAGCGGGACGGCCGCGGCCGCCTCCCCCATCGTCCGCAGGCGCTCGCGCGAAGGCAATGCCTGCAGCAGGTTCGTCCAGTCCGCCGGTTCGTTCAGCATCAGGAATCCGGTCTCGCCCTCGCGGATCAGCGTGCGGATACGTCCGCTCGGTACGCTGACGACCGCCCGTCCCACGCTCATGTACTCGGGGATCTTCATGGTCGAGTACCCCAGTTCCCCGGACGAGAACGCCGAGGAGTCGTAGGGAGCGAGGCATAGATCGGCGCCGGCAATGTACTGAGGGACCGCGTGATGCGGGACACGACCGTGGAACACGATGGCCTTGCCGGCAGGGGCCGCCATGGCCTCGTATTCGGCCCGCCGCAACCCGTCACCCACGATGTGCAGCTCGACGTTGTGCGGCTTCAGCTGCGCCAGGGCGCGGATGCAGTGCTCGAGGTTGTGCGTCAGATCGAGCACGCCTACATACATGAGCAGCAGCCTGTCCTGCGGCAATCCCAGCTGCTCGCGTGCCGCGGACTGGTCGCGCGGATGAAACTGGGTGCGATCGACACCGAGATCGACCACCTCGACCTGCGCCGGCTGGACCTTCCAGAACCGCACGATCTCACGCTTCAGGAATTCGGTCTCGGCAATGATGAGCGGCGCCTCGCGCAGGCAACGGCCGGCGATCCAGCGCCCGGCCTGCAGCCGCAGCGCCTTCATCAGCTGCCGCGAATGCTGGGGATTCGGCACGATGTTTTCGATCGGCACACCGAGCTGTCCGCGCCGCGCGCATCGCGACGACAGATAGCCGGACAGCAGCCAGTTCTTTTCGAGAATCACGTCGAACGACGCCAGCTCGCGATCGACGAAGCGACGCAGGTCGCCCATGTAGCGCAGGAACTGCCCGAGCGACAGGCCACGCATCGCCGCATCGTCGATCGTCGCTGCGACCGCCTGCGGCTGGATCTCGAGCACGGGAATTCCTTCCGGTGGCCTGGCATCGGCGAGGCGCCGGAACGCGACCGTCACATCCGCCCACTGGCTCAGCGCACGGGCCAGGTTGAGCACATTGCGCGTCGGACCCATCGATGACATGAGGTCGTGGCCCGGCACCAGGTAGCACACCTTGAGTCGTCGCGCTGCGCTCATGACCGCGCCTGCATCAGTGTCCGGTACAGCGCCTCGCAACGCTCGGCTGCGATCGGCCAGCGACAGTTGCCAGCGACATACTGGCGCGCCGCCGTACCGAGTTCCTGCGCCAGCGCCCTGTCGGTGAACAGGGTGACGATTCCGTCCGCCATGGCGTCGTGGTCGCTGCCCGGGACCAGCCAGCCATTGCGGCGATGGACCACGCCCGGCGCCGACGAATCGAAGGACACGACCGGCCGGGCCATGCACATGTAGTTCAACAGCTTCACCGGCACGCCATCGCCGCCCACACGCGGATTCACTGCGACATCGGCGCAGGCGAGCAGGTCCGGCAACTGCGCGAATGGCGGCGAAGGAATCACTTCGATGCGATCGCGGATGCCCAGGTCCCGCGCCAGCGCCTCGTAGGACTCGAACGACGAATCCGAGGCGATCACCAGCCGGGCCTCCGGCACCCGCGGGGCGACCTTGGCAAACGCCCGCAGCAGATGATCCACGCCCTGATACTCGGCCAGATTGCCGGTGAACATGACGATGGGACCAGGCCGCACGAGGCTGGGCCGCGCCTTCGAGGGATCGAAGTGCTCGAATTCCACGCCGTTGGCGATCACCGAGACGCGTTCAGGACGCATCCCGGCTTCCTTCACCAGGCGCGAGCGGATGGTGTCGGTCACGCAGACCGTGTGATCGGCGAACCGCGGCAGGGCACGATCCAGTATCCGCCCGATGCCACGCTTGACCGACATCGGCAACCCCAGCGGGTAGAAGGGCAGCTCCGACATCAGCAGCGTGTGCGCATCGTAGACCAGCGGCGTGCGTCCGATCCGTCCCACCGAGCCCACCAGGATGCCTTCGTAGTGATGCGCATGGATGACATCGAAGCGCATCTCCCGGCTCAGCCGACGCAACAGCGCGGTGAGCTTCGGATCCACGACGGCGATCTTGCGGTACGTGGGCCCCGGCGTCAGCTTGCGATAGGACGGGATGTCGTCGATCCGGTGAACCTTCAGTCCCGGCGATACCTCGCCCTCTCCCAGGTGGTACGTCACCACGTGCACGTCGTGTCCGCGATCGACCAGCGCTTCGGCGATTCGCAGGACACGTACGGGCGTACCGCGTGCCAGCGGAAACGGGCACGCTGCAACGACTGCAATACGCAGGCTGTCGCTCAAAGTCGCTCCACTTCAGGACAAATCACGAATCGGCATCCACGAACCGGTCAGATGAGCACCGATGCCAGTTTCCAGTACGTCACCACCACCGCATCGAGCGCCTGGCGCGCCAGCCGCTCGAAGGCACTGGTCGTCAGCTCGGCGCGGAACGGGATGCGCCCGCCGATCAGCATGTCGCGGTCCGGCACGCGGCGCAGGCGCTGGATCCGGCGCCGCTCGCGCAGCACCGACGACAGGTTGCCGAGCACCCAGGTCAGCGAATGCCACCATTCGCGCAGCCAGCCCTTCTTGATGACCATGACGAACTGGGTCAGCTCGTAGACCAGGAACAGCGGCGTCAGCACCAGGAGCGTACGCAGCGAAAAATTCTTCAGCACGAACAGCCAGCGGTTGCGGATCAGGAAGAACACGCGCCGCGACGTGTACTTGCCGGTCTGCCGGATCGACAGGCCCTCGGTCCCCTTGCCGTGAAAACACTGGGCCTGCGGCACCGACAGCACGTCGTAGCCGAGTGCGCGCAGGCGCACGCCGTAGTCATGATCCTCGAAGTAGATGAAGAACGACTCGTCGAACTTCTCCACTTCGCGCAAGCGCGAACGATCCACCAGGAATGCACACGACACCATCGAACCGACCTTGCGCACGCCCTGGCGATTCACGACCTCGACCGGCCGATCCTCGTCGAGCAGGGTCTGCAATCCCAGGAAGTGGCATTCGGCACCGTCGTACTGGACCGTGTCGCGCTGGTGGGCATAGACGATCGCCGGTGCGGCCAGCGCGGCTGCGGGGTGTTCAGCCAGCGCCTTGACGAGGTGATCGACACAGCTGGCTGTCAGCGTCACGTCGTTGTCCATGATCAGGACCAGATCGCTGACCGCTTCGACGAGCCCCGTATTGCGAGCCGCACCCGGCCCCGGATTGTCGGGTCGCTGCACGATCCGTACCGAAGGAAACTCGCGACGGATGTAGTCCTGGCTGCCATCGGTCGAGGAATTGTCCACGACCACGATTTCAGCGAAGCGATCGGCGATTTCCAGCGCAGGCGGCAACACCAGCGGCAGCATGCTCATGCCGTTGTAGTTGACGATGCACAGTGAGGGCTTCGCGGGACGCCCCGCGCTGCTGGCAGTCATGATTTCAGCAAACCGTCGGCGGGATGGCGCGCGTCATGCGCCCGCCGCCGGCTTGTTGCGCAGCAGCTTGTCGAAGTATTCGATCGTGAGCTTGAGTCCTGCCTCGAGCGGCACCTTCGGTTCCCAGTCCAGTTCCTTGCGGGCCAGCTCGATATTGGGCTGGCGCTGCTGCGGATCGTCGATCGGCGAGGGCAGCATTTCGATCTTCGACCGCGAACCGATCAGCTCGATCACCTTCTCGGCCAGTTCGCGCACCGTGAACTCCACGGGATTGCCGATGTTCACCGGCCCGGTGAACTCCTCGCGCGTGTTCATGAGCCGGACGAGGCCATCGATGAGATCGCTGACGTAACAGAAGGAACGCGTCTGATCACCCGTACCGTAGATCGTGATCGGTTCGTTGCAGAGCGCCTGGCGGATGAAATTGGACACGACGCGGCCATCATTCGGATGCATGCGCGGGCCGTATGTGTTGAAGATGCGCGCCACCTTGATCGAGAGGTTGTGCTGGCGACGATAGTCGAAGAACAGCGTTTCGGCGCAGCGCTTGCCTTCGTCGTAGCAGGCACGCGGACCGATCGGATTGACCTTGCCCCAGTAGTCCTCCGTCTGCGGATGGACTTCGGGGTCGCCATAGACCTCGCTGGTGGAGGCCTGCAGGATGCGCGCCCGCGTCCGCTTCGCCAGGCCCAGCATGTTGAT